>JAAZPG010000123.1 GCA_012797375.1 Acidobacteriota bacterium | reverse complement strand
GGCCGTCCTGGCGATCCTTCTCGGGATGCGCTTCATCGTTCTCCGCCGGATCCCCCGGGCGGAATATTACGGCCTTCTTCTCCTGGCCGTCTGCGGCCTCATCCTGATGACGGCCACCCGCCACCTGCTCGTCGTTTTCCTCGGCTTGGAGGTGTTTTCCATCTCCGCCTATGCCTTGACCGGACTGAACCGGCGGGACGACGGTTCGGCCGAGGCGGCCGCCAAGTATTTCCTGACCGGATCCTTCGCCTCGGCCTTTTTCGTCTTCGGCTTGGCCCTGCTGTTCGGAGCCTCCGGCACGCTCGACCTCGACGCCGCGGCCGCCGGGCTCGCCGGAACGGGGGCGGTTCCCGCCCTGGCCGCGGCCGGATTGATCCTGGTTCTCTGCGGGCTGGGCTATAAAATCGCCGTCGTCCCGTTCCATATGTATTTTCCGGACGTCACCGAGGGCGCGCCCACGCCGGCCGCGGCGTTTTTTGCGGCGGCCCCGAAAGCGGCCGGATTCGCCGTCCTCCTCCGGATTCTCTTCGCCTTCGCCCGGGCGGGGATCGGGGCCGGGCCGATCGCCTCCTTCCTGAGCGCGGCCGCCGTCGCGACGATGATCCTCGGGAATTTCGCCGCCCTCCGCCAGCGGAATCTCAAGCGCCTCCTGGCGTATTCCGGCATCGCCCACGCCGGATACATGCTGATCGCCGTCGTCTCCGGCGATCCGGCCGGGCTGTTGTTCTACCTGGCCAATTACCTGTTCATGGGGGTCGGGGCCTTCGCCGCGGTCATCGCCCTGGCCGGGCCGAAGCGCGAAACGCTCGAGCTGGACGACTACGCCGGACTCGGCCGCCGGTCGCCCTGGGCGGCGGGGATCTTCACCGTGATCCTCATCTCCCTGGCCGGGTTTCCCCCGACCGGCGGTTTTTTGGCGAAGTTCTTCGTCTTCAGCGCGGCCGTCCGGGCCGGCCGTCTCGGCCTCGCCCTCGTCGGCATCGCCGCCAGCCTGGTTTCGGTCGCGGTCTACCTGCGGATCGTCCGGGTCATGTTCATGAAGGAGCCAGAACGGGAGATCGAGGTCGACACGGAAAATTACCCCGTCTACCTCGCCTTGTTCTTCTGTCTTTACGCCGTCCTCCAGCTCGGCCTCTTTCCGGGCGGCGTTATGACCTTCCTTCGCGGCGCGGTCGCGGGCTTTTAATCCGTCGGGAGTCATGGAATGGATGATCTGATTCAGCGTCTCCGCAAAGAGCACCAGGCCGTTTTCGGCGTCGAACCCGCGGTCGTCGCGTACGCCCCCGGGCGGGTCGAGATCCTGGGCAACCACACCGATTACAACGAGGGCTTCGTCCTGTCGGCGGCCATCGACGCCGGGATCGCCTTCGGTCTCTCGCCGGCCGACGAGGATGCCTGCACCCTGCGGGCGGCCGACTTCGGCGAGAGCGTTCGTTTTCAGGCCGTCAACCCGGGACGGACGGACCGGGAGCGCTGGTCGAACTACCCGCGCGGCGTCCTGGCGTTCCTCCGGGAACGATACGGGTTCCGTCCCCGGGGATTCCAAGGAACCTTCTGCGGCGATATCCCGGTGGCGGCCGGGCTTTCCAGCTCGGCCGCCCTGGAAATCTCCTCGGGCCTGGCCTTTTCGGCTTTCCACGGAATCGTCGCCGAGAAGCTTGCCCTGGCGAAAATCGGCCAGCGGGCCGAACACGAGTTCGCCGGCGTGCGCTGCGGCCTTCTCGACCAGATCTCAAGCCTCTTCGGCCGGGAACAGGCTCTCGTCTTCACGGATTTCCGTTCGCTCGAAGCGGACACCGTTTCCCTTCCGCAGGGGACGGCTTTCCTGATCGCCGACACGGGGGTCAAGCACACGCTGGTCGACTCGGAATACAACGAACGGCGCCGGCGGTGCGAGGAGGCGGCCGCGGCGTTCCGCCGCATCCTCGGCCCCGGGATCGCCGCCCTCCGGGACGTGACGCGGGCGGACATGATGAAATACCGGGACCGCCTGGATCCGGATGTTTGGAAAAGAGCCGCCCATCCCGTCGGGGAAAACGAACGCGTCTTGACCGGGGCCGAAGCCCTCAAGCGCGGAGACGCGGCCGCCTTCGGCCGCCTCATGTTCGAATCCCATGAAAGTTCCCGGAAATATTTCGAAAATTCCTGTCCCGAGCTCGACGCCTTGGTCGAGGCGGCGGGGAAGATCCAGGGGGTTCTCGGCGCCCGCCTGAGCGGAGGGGGATTCGGCGGCAGCGCCGTCGTCCTGGTCGAAAAGGATCGGTCCCCGGCGATCGCCGCTTCCCTGGCTTCGGCTTATGCCGCCGCCCGGGGCCGCCGCCTCGAGCCCCGGGTCGTCCTTCCGTCGGCCGGCGCCCGGCTCGTCACCTGAGCGCCGGGAGGCCGGGACGCTCCGGCCCGATCCGGATTTTTCCCCAGGCGAAGCGGCAAGCGGCCGGCCGACCGGCCTCCGAGCCCGTCTTCCTCCCCGCGTCCCGTCAGACCGCGCGGAGTTTCTTCATGTCCGCGGCCGAAGGACGGTTCGGGATCACGGCCACGGTCTTGCCCCGGTATTCAAAGACTTCCTTGTCGTCGTTGTTGATCTCGCCGATATGCTCGGCCCGGACTCCCTTGGCCCGGACCGTTTTCAAAATGAGATCGACGTCCTTCTTGGCGACTTGGACGACCATCCGCGCCTGGGTTTCGCAAATCAGGATTTCCTCGGGCGAGAGGTTCTTTTCCTTCAGCGGGACCTTGGAAAGATCCACCCGGGCCCCGAAACCGCCGTACCGCGCGGATTCGCAAACGCCGGCCCCGACGCCGGCCGCGCCGAGATCGGAGCACGCCCGGATCTTCCCCGTGCGGAACGCGGCCAGGGACGCTTCCATGACCTTGCGTTCCTCCCGGAACTGGGCGACGGCCGGCTTCATTTCCCGGACCAGCCCGGCCCGGTAGAGGGTGTCGTTGCCGTCGCTTCCCGTCCGGCCGATCAGGATGATCTGGCTGCCGGCGGCCTTCGCCGGCTTGGTCAACGGCCGGGGCGTGACAAGGCGTCCCATCACCGCGACGACGACGGCCGGGACGATATCCGAAAACGACGTGGAGAACCCGCCGCCGACGATGAAGACATCCATGGCCCGGCACATGTCCTTCAATCCCTTGACCATCAAGTTGACCCGCTCTCCGCTGGTCATCTCCCGGCACTGCCCGCAGGTGCATTTCCCCTTGAAGCCGCACGGGCCGACGATGACCTTCTCGTCCAGGGGTTTGGTCCCGATGAAGTTCATCAGGAAAAACGGCCGGGCGCCCATGGCCACCACGTCCCGCATGGATCCGCCGGCCCCGGTGGCCGCCGCGTCGTACGGCCGGGGAACGCAGGGAGAGCAATGGCTCTCCATTTTGCCGACGAACATGCCCGGCGTGCCGGGAAACTTGAAGGCGGCGGCGTCGTCGCCCGGGCCGACGACAAGCGAGCCGGGGAACAGTTTGCCGACTTTTTTATTCAAGGCATCGATGGCCTTGAAATCGATGGCCTTGTCGATATTGTGGTGGAGATGGACGAAGAGCGCATGCATCAAGGCTTTTTCGATGTCGTTCATGAGCGGGCCTCCTGGACGGTTGGATTCTTTCGCGGATTGCGCGGCCTCCATGTTACCCCATCCCGACGGCGTTTGTAAATCGGGTTGCCCGGGATTCATAATGCCCCCCTCAAAACAACCCGGCACTCCACCCCAGAAGACGTTTTCACCGGGCGGTGACGGGGCATCATGCGCGGAAGCCCTGAAGCCGAGGCGCATGAGCGGGAGTTTTCACGCCGACTTGACGCTCCGATTCAGGCCGTTGACAGGCGGGGCCGGCGGTCGATATATTCGTTTCATGAACGACCGCGCCCCGCTTCTATCCCGGGCGGTCCGTGGGAAAAAAGGCTTCCGGACGGCCGTCTTTGTCCTGGTCCTCGCGGCCGCGGCGGCCGGGCCGGCCGCCGCCCAGCAAGCGGTCATCCTGGTCCGTCACGCGGAAAAAGCCGACTCCTCCAAAGACTCCGCCCTGTCGGAGGCGGGCCGGGCCCGGGCCGAAGCCCTGGCCGTCCTCGTCGCTCCCCTGGGAATCACGGCCGTCTATGCCAGCGAATACCGGAGAGCCCGGCTGACGGCCGAGCCGGCGGCCGCCGCATTAGGATTGAAGGTTCAGACATACGCCGCCGGCGACGCGGCGGGGCTGGCGGAAAGGCTCCGGACCCGCCATGCCGGCGACACGGTCCTCGTGATCGGCCATTCCAACACGCTGCCGGAATTGATGCGGCGCCTCGGCCACCCGTCCGAGGAAATCATCGCCGACGATGATTACGGCAGCCTCTTCGTCCTGCTCCCCCAAACCGGCGACACGCCGGTCGTCGTCCGGCTCCATTATTGATTCGGCGGGGAGGCCGGCCCGGCCGAGGCGGCCGCCGGACGGATTCCGGGCCCGTCGAAAACCAGTTCCACCCGCGCGATGACGGCTCCCTCGAGGATCCTGTCGACGACGTCCATCCCGGAAACGACCCGGGCGAAGACGCGGTATTCGCGGTTCAGGCGGTCGTTGTCGACGGTGTTGATGGAAATCCGGGCGTCGCCGGCGTCGCGGCCGCGGGTGGAGACGCCGACGGTTCCGCACGCGTTCGATGCCCGGCCCGTCTCGTCTCGCCTGAACGGGCCGTCTCCCGCGTACTCGTCGGTCCGCGGGCTGGCCTCCCTGGATGAGGAAGCCGGGGACGGCGCGGTGGAACGTGAGGCCGTTATAATAACCATTGGTCACGAGGGCGGCGATCCCTCGATTCCTCAATGATATAAATTGATCGATGCATTTCCGTTTGTTATACTTTTATTTAGAGGGAGGCGGAACGGTTGATGAGAAGAAATTCCGCTCGCAACCGCGGCAAGGTTCTCGTACTTATCAGCAAACGGGACAAGCCGGATTTCATCAATAGACTCATCCCCTTTCCCGCCTCGTTGAGAGTCGTGGAATCCAGAAATCGCTTCCCGTCTCAAAGCGGTTTTTCGCTTGTCTTTCATGTTTGTGATTATTCTTGTTTGACGCGGAATTGTCTTCGTTCTTTTATTTCTCTTCAGAGGTTGAACACCCCCATTGTCGTCCTGAGGCCGGCGATTTTTTCGAAAGCCGCGGGCTTTTCGAAAAGTTTTTTTCTCACGTTCTTCGACGACAGCGTCTTGTCACCCCGGCAGCGGGAGATGAAGGAAACCTGCGAAAGATCGCGTTATTATGGATGGGGCCAAGGGCGGCTTCATCCCTCGGATCCTCTCCATAAAGTCCTGCTCATTCAGAAAGACGTCGTCGAGAATCCATGGCGGAATCATGATCTTGCCGGCATTTCCAAGCTCATTCATCGAAGTCCGTCTTGGACCTCATCAACATTCAAAGAGTTGACCGGCGTCTCTTTATGCCGTTTTGTCATCAATAATCGCTTTTGTTATTCCTTGTGGAAAATTCTTTCGTCGGACAAGTCAATAAAAGAAATCGCGCTCGACCTCGGCTACCGCCCCCTTTCCTTCAGCGGCCGTTTTCGTTCCCAGTTTGGGATCAGGCCGTCGCGGGTGATAAATAAATACGCCTATCTATCACGGGGGGGATCTTCCTCAATTAAAAACATGCAAATAAAAAAATAATCGATCATATTATCTTTTTTATCGGCTTATTTCCCTTGAGAAATCGGATGATTTGCTTATATATGAATATACAGGTGAAAAATGGAAATGGGGAGACATCTTGTGCAAATACTTACGGCGTGGGTTATTGGTTCGCGCCCTGTAACACCTATGATTGGCGATGTGAAAATTGCTGGCCTTGCAAAACGTCTTGTTTTTATCAAGCCGTTTATATCGTCTGTACGGACAACGAGGGGAATCAATGGTGGTTGCAGCGGTGCATAACAGGGTTTTGCGACGGATATTCTCCACTTTCGAATTATCAATTGAAGCAAGGAGACGGGAAATGAAAAAACGATTTTTATTCGTTTCGTTTTTGCCGATGGTCCTTTGTTTCGCTCATTCCCAAAACTTGATTCTCGAACGAGAAATCGACCTCGGCTTCTTTCTCAAACCTCATCAGGCTCATCTCGTTTTCGCCGCCTCGGATTCCGCGGGAAACGTATTCATCACGCAGCGGGGAAACGACTCGTTCCTCAAACTCGATCGGGCGGGAAAGGTCGTTTTAAGAGCTCCCCGCCGGAATGAAGGAGAGATTATCAAGTTCGATATCGACGGCTACGGCAACTCTGTTTGCGTTTTTTCGGGAAGACTGGAAGAAGGCAAGTTCCGTCTTCCGTTGGCTTGGTACAACGGATCCACCGGGGAGAAGTTGAAGGAAATCAACCTGGGCGAACGATTCTCTTTTATCGCCCATCTGAGGATTCTCAGGCCGAGGGATCTCATCTTGGTCAACGGCATCGCGAGTGAAGAAGGCTTTAGAAACGACTCTCTTCACCTCCTCGATTTCGACGGAAACCATGTGAATTCCTTTTCCCCCTTCGGGAATCAAGGATTGACAGTGGAGGCCATCCTCGAAAGAAACGGGGATTATTTCGCCTCTTCCCCGCAATTTGATTCGACGAACGGAATTGTTTTTCAAGCCTTGCCTGAAATGAAGCTGATCCGATATTTCGATTTGGCGGGAAACCGTTTGGGAGAAACGGATTGGGCCGAAAGAGATCATTTTTTACTGCACTCGGGAAATATCTGGTTTCAGGGCGCGGAGGGTTTCCGCGTGGTCGAGAAAAAAGGAAATCAATATGTTCCGACAACCGTTAATATCAAGGATGCCGATGGGGCCCGCGTTCCCTGGCATCCCGTCGCCGTCGATTCCTATGGAAATATCTATTTTCTCGGGGGGAAAGACCTGCAATCGCTGATCATCTACGCTTTGAAATAAGATTCGTTGATTGCTGGAGGCGCTACGACAAAAATTAATTAGAGTGCCCGGGGGAGCGGACATCAAGTCCGCTCCCTCTTCATCTCGTCATATGAGAGCGTGAACGATGAAGAAAACGCTTATCAATTTATTATCTCCTCTCATGATCGCCGGCCCTTTCGTTTTCGGGCAAGATATTCGTCTCATCGATAAAATTCCCGTCTCTCAGCAAGATTGCTTGATAGAAGCGGATGATGGAATCGCGGTCCTGCCCAACGGTTCCTTTATCATCTGCGACACGCGGGCCGGCAATTTCAAAATATTCGATAAAAACGGACGATTCGTCAAAATCTTCGGAAGACGGGGGAACGGACCGGATGAATTTTCTTACCCGACGATTTTTGATTATTCCGACAATAAGCTATTGATTTCGAATTCTGAGAAATATCGTATCCTTGTTTATCATGTCAATGAGGATCTCGAAATTAAATTAGGAGAAGAATTCTTCGGTTATTGCTGTGACGCCAGGATTTTTCCGGATCATTATTTATTTTCGGGGTCGAAAGCGGATCCCGCCGGCAAATGGTATGAAATCTATCTCTCCTATCCGCGACAAAAGAAACATTCGTTTTTATTGACGATCCAGGATTTATTCAATATCTCTCCCAACGCGGGTCAGCCTCAATTGGCAGAAAAAGCAAGCATGGGCGTTCGCTCGTATTGTGATTCTCATGGAGATCAAGTCTATGCCGTATGGGAAGGGCTGTTAAGCGTCATACGGGTGGACACGAAGACGAATAAACAGTACCGGTTTGGGAATAAAACGTCATTATATACGGCGCCGGTGGCATCAAAGGAACTGATTCAAGCAAAAAAAGAGCGGAATTTGAAGAAGTATTATAAAGTTCTTCACAAATATTCTATGATTCGGAAAATATTTGTTACAGATCGTTATATCGGCATCGTGTATATGAATTATGACCGCGAAATCGATCTATTGAATCCCATCGTTCAACTATATTCATTGGATGGGAATTTCATCATGGAGAAAAAGCTCGATGAAGTGACCTACCCTCATCGCCTGATGTCATTATATTACGGTAAAAAAACGAATGTCTTATCCGCGCTGTCCCTGAAGATCGACGACCAAGCCGAATCTCATTATACGTTATTGAAATATCAAATTATTTAATGAGAAAATCGCCGGCGCGTGTGCCGTGACGTTCACGATTTGAAATCGGAGAGACCACGGGAACGAAGACAAGCTAAGGGAAGCGGTCATGTAGGGCAGAACTCACGGCCGTATTTTTTTACACGCCGGAGGCGTGTGAAAGACACGGCCGGAGCGGCCCATAAGCCGGATTCTGTTCCCGGCGCCGAAGCGCCGGGGACGGTCATTTGTCTAGCCCCGCGGTTGCCCGCGGGATCCAGCGGCCGACCCGCCCCCGGGACGGGCGATCCCATGGGGGGCACGTTTGGCCTTGCTCCGGGTGGGGTTTGCCCTGCCCCCGATGTCACCACCGGGGCGGTGAGCTCTTACCTCGCCATTTCACCCTTGCCCTGGCGGGCGGTGTGTTTTCTGTGGCACTTTCCCTCCGGTCGCCCGGGGTCGTCGTTAGCGACCACCCTGCCCTGCGGAGTCCGGACTTTCCTCCCCCTCTTCCTTGACGGATTCGGGAGCGACCGTCTCGTCCACTCCGGCCGTGATCTTGATTCCGTACTGCTCAAGCTTTTTATAAAGGTTCGAGCGCGGCGTGTCAATCTCCCGGGCCGTCCGGCTGATGTTCCAGCCGTTGGCCTCGAGCTTGGCCAGGAGGAATTCGCGCTCGGCCAAGTCGCGGAAATCCTTGAGCGACTGGACCTTGGACGCATCGGGAAGGACGACGCCCTTCTCCCCGCGGATCTGCTCCGGCAGGTCGCTCTTCTCGATCCGGTCGCCCTCGGTCATGATCAACAGCCGCTCGACCACGTTCCTAAGCTCCCGGACGTTTCCCTTCCAGGAGCAGCGGGTCATCACCTCGACCGCCTCGGGGGAGAACGTCTTGACCTTGAAGTTGTTCTCCTCGGCGAACATCCGGGCGAAATAATCGATCAGGACGGGAATGTCCTCGCGCTTCTCGCGCAGCGGGGGCGAAGACAGGGGCAGGACATTGAGCCGGAAATACAGGTCGCTGCGGAAGAGATTCTTCTCGATCTCGGCCTTGAGGTCTTTGTTGGTGGCCGCGATCACCCTCACGTCGACCTTGGAGATCTTGTTTGATCCGACCTTCTGGACCTCGCCTTCCTCCAGGACGCGGAGGACCTTGGATTGGGTCTTGAGGCTCATGTCGCCGACCTCGTCCAGGAAGATCGTCCCTCCGTCGGCCAGCTCGAACTTGCCCGGCTTTTTCTCGGTCGCCCCGGTGAAAGCCCCTTTCTCGTGGCCGAAGAGCTCCGATTCGATGAGCTCCTCCGGGATAGCCGCGCAATTGACTTGAATGAAGGCTTCCTTGGCCCGGAGGCTCCGGGCGTGGACGGCCCGGGCGATCAGCTCCTTGCCCGTGCCGCTTTCCCCGAAGATGAGGACCGTGGCGTTGGTCGGAGCGACCGCCTGAATGTCCCGCCAGAGCTTCTTCATCAGGGGGTGGTTGCCGACGAGCTCGTACCGTTTCTCCGCCTTGCGCCGCAGATCCAGGTTTTCCCGGGCCAGCTTGTTGCGATCCAGCGCGTTCCGCAGGGTCAGGAGGATGCGGTCCCGGTGGAGCGGCTTTTCCAGGAATTCGAACGCGCCGAGCTTGGTCGCCTCGACCGCCGTCTGGACCGTCCCCTGTCCGGAGATCATGACCACCTCGGGCGGGAAGGGGCGGTTGCGGATCTCCTTGAGGATCTCCAGCCCGTCCCGGCCCGGAAGATGGATGTCCAGGAGGACGAGGTCGAGGCCGGGAATCTCGTCGATCGCCTGAAGGCCGGATTCGCCGTCGGCCGCCTCGTAAAAGATGTACCCGTCGTATTCCAAAATCATCTTCAGCGACTTGCGGATGTTCTCCTCGTCGTCGATGACCAGGATGCGGGCTTTGCGGTCAAGCTTCATGCGTTTCGCCTCGATCTCAGGCCGATTTTAACACAGGAGCCTCCCTCTCCGGAAACGCGCCGGCGCCTCCTCTTGAAAGTCCCCTCTCTTCGGGCCCGCCCCGGCAGGAATTTTACAAAAAACCCGTCCCTTGTAAAAAATCTTCCCGGCCCCCTTCCGCCCCGGGCGCCGACGGCGGGCGGAAATTCTTTTTTCCCACTCCCCAAGCGCTCGAAAACCCTGCTTTCCGCGGATTCTGGAACCTCCCCGTTTCGGTCCGCGGCTCCGTCCGCCGGCCAACCCGCCCGATTCGCGAGTCAAGACAACCGCCGTCTGATCCGCTGAAGATAAAAACGAAAAACGGGTTTAATGAAAGGCGGATTTGAGAACGCCCGCCGCGGGGCCGGGCGTTCAACAATCCGCTCCTCCGGCGGGAAGGCGGCTTCGGCGGGCGAGACTTTGGAAGGATGACAAGCCCCGGCTGGCACAAAGATTGCTTTTTCTCTCCGCAAGGAAAGGATAAAATAAACCCGAGCGGAGACATGATCGAAAGGAAGGCGGAACGGCGGCCGGCGGCCATCCAAGGGGCGGCCCTCCTCCTTCTGGCCGGCGCCGCGACGGTCCTGCTTTTCCCCCCGCTCGTCCGGCCGGCATCCTCCCCGCAAAAACAATTCACCCTGGACAACGGCCTGCGCGTCTTCCTGCTCGAGCGGAATTCCGTTCCCCTGGTGAACATCGTCGCCGGAGTCAACGCGGGTTCCAAGGACGAAACCGACGAAACGTCCGGCTTGATCCATCTGCTCGAGCACTACATCCTTTTCCGGGGAACGGACGTTCGTTCCGGAAGCGAGATCGCCCGGGATATCCGTAGCCGCGGAGCCGTCTTCAATGCCCACACCGGCCAGGACGCGGCGTTCTTCGACCTCACCCTGCCCGCCGAGCACTTCCTCTTCGGCCTGAAAAACCAGAAGGAAATCCTCTTCCGAATGAAAATCGAGGAAGACGGGCTGAACGCCGAAAAAGAAGTCATCGGCGAGGAGATCCGGCAGATCGAGGATGATCCGTTCCGCCTGGGCCAGGCGCTCGTCTTCCAAAATCTCCTGGCCGGCCATCCCTATGGACGGCCCATCTACGGCGACCCCGGATGCTTGGCCGATCTCACGGCCGGGGATATCGAGCGCTTCTACAAGAGGCTGTTCGTTCCCAACAACACCGTCTTGGCCATTGTCGGAAACCTGCCGGTCGACGAAATGGAAGCCCGCGTCCGGGAGGTCTTCGCCGACGTTCCCCGGGGGGAGGATCCTCCGCCTCCGCCGGAATTCGCCCGCCCTCCTTCGAAGACGGTTGAGATCGAGCGGGAGCTCGACATCAGCGAAGCTTACCTTTTCGTCGGCGTCCTCGGCCCTGATTACAACGACCCGGGACAGTACGCGGCCGACGTCCTCACCCAGATCCTCGGTCAGGGCATCCACCCGATGATGACCGTCGCCCTCAAGAACAGCCGCCGGGCGGGAGTCAACTCGGCGCATTTAAGCTACATCGCCTTGAAGCGGGCCGGAGCTTTCGTGGCCTATATCACCCTGGAACCATCCAAGATCTCGGTCGCCAAGCGCGAGACGATCACCTTTCTGAAGGGAGTCCGCAGGGAGAATTTTTCCCCTCAGGATGTTCTGATCGAGGACCGGGCGGCCGCCTTCGATCTGCTGGAGAGCGCCAAGAATAAAATCCGCTTTCTCGGCCAGCAGGCTTGGGAAAGCGGTCTCGGCCTGGCGTCCTCGATGGCCGCCCATATGCTCCTCGCCGGCACGGAGTCGGAAATCGACTACCTGGAGAGGATCGCGGCCGTGACGTCGGGCGACCTCCGGAAGGCCGCCGGCGCGTCTTTCAACCGCGACGCCTTCGTCATCGTCTCCATCGTCCCCCGAAAGAAATGAAATCCTTCCCAAGGCGCGCATCCTCCGGCCGGCGGCCCGCCCGCCCCTGGTTCCGGTTTCCGGCAGCCGCCCTCCTCGCCGCCCTCGGCGGATTCGCCGCCGGGCCCGCATTCGCCGGAGCGCAGGCTCCCATCCTGAAGAAGGTTCTGCCCAACGGCCTCACGGTCATCACCCAGACGGACGCCTCCTCGGCGATCACGGTCGTCGAAATCGTCATCGGCGGCGGGGCTTCAGCCGAACCCGGCGGCCGGGCTGGAATCGCCCATCTCACCGCCCGGCTGTCCGTCAACATCCCCGACGAGACGACCAGCCGCGACTTCACGGTGAAAGCCCTCAAGAGCGGGATGGGCGCGCGCGACGACGACGCCGTCATCCACCTGGAATTTCTAACGGAGTTCGCCGAGCCGATGCTGGCGACGATCTCTAAGATTTTCAACCGGCCGATCTTTTCGGACATCCGGATGAACCGGCTCGTCGAATCGATGGAGCACCAGCGCCGCATTCAGATCGACGACGCCCGGTACGAATCCCACCTCGTCCAGCGGGAGACATTCTTCGGCGATTCCGCCTATGCCGGCGAGACGCTCGGGACGGAGGAATCGCTCCGAGCCTTGAGAGTCCGGGACGCTCGGGATTTCTACGAGCGGCTGTTCGTCGCCGGCAACATCACCATTGTCGCCGTCTCCGACCTGGCGCCCGACGCCCTCGGCGCTTTGATCGAGCGCCATTTCGCCTCCCTCCGCCCGGGAGCCCCGCCGCCCCCCCCGGCCGCTCTCGTCCTCAAGGATCCCCCCTACCCGCCGAGGATCGTCATAAAAAAGCAACAACAGAGCGTCGTCTCCTGCGGCTTTATCCTGCCGTCGATGAGCCGCCGGGACTACGTCCGGATCTCCCTCATTGAAAACGCCCTCGGCCGGGGCGTCGGCTCGCGCCTGTGGACGCTGCGGGTCGATCAAAAGCTGGCCTACAACGTCTTTGCCCAAGCCTTCTTTTTCCGGAGGGCGGGGCTGTTCGAAGCTTACCTCGAGACGGACGCCCCAAAAACCGCCTCGGCCCGGGAAGCCCTGGCCGAGGTTCTCCGGGACTTCCAGGAGCGCGGCTTAACCGCCGAGGAGCTGGAAGCCGGCCGGGCCATTCTGTGGTCCGGCTTCCTCCGGGCCAACGAGACCAAGGCAGCCCGGGCGACGACCCTGGGCTGGTATGAATCGATGGGACTGGGAGCGGATTTTTTCGCTCATTTCCGCGATGAGCTCTATTCCCTGACCCTGGATGAGGTCAACGCCGAGATCCGTCGGCTCATGGATCCGGCCCGGGCCTCCTGGGTCACGGTCGGTCCCGAACAATAATCAGGGGATGAATCCCCTATTGACGCCAGCGAAGGATCGGCGGATACTTGCGGAAAGGGAGGCCAGCCATGAACATCGCGATTTGCGGGCTTGATTGTTCCGTTTGCCCGGCTTACGTCGTCCACCAAACGGGGGACGCGGCGCTTCGGGAGAAAACGGCCGAAGAGTGGAAGAAGCAATACGGCGCGGAGATCACTCCGGAGATGGTGGATTGCGCGGGCTGCACCGTCTTGGAGGGGCCGCACATCGGCTACTGCTTCGAGTGCGAAATCCGGAAATGCGGCTTGGAAAAGAACGTCGCGAATTGCGCCCTGTGCGACCTCTATCCCTGTGGCGTCGTCTCCGCCTTCATCGACAAGGTCCCGCCGGCCAAGGCGAACCTTGAAAAAATCCGGGCCGAGGCTGGAGCCGTGCCTTCGGCCAAGACCGGAGTCGCGGCCAAGCCCCGGGGAAAGATCAAACCCAAAGCGAAACCCAAGGGGAAAGCCAAGGCGAAACCTAAGGTCAAGCCGAAGCCAAGGGTCAAACCCAAAGCCGCGGCCAAAGCCAAGGCCATGGCGAAGCCCAAAGCGGCCAAAAAGCCGATGAAAAAGGTCAAGCCCAAAGCCAAGGTTAAAGCCAAGGCGAAATCCAAAACCAAAAAGCGCTGAACGGCGGCCTTTTTCCTGATCTCCGTCTCTACCGAGACACCGTCGCGCCGGGCCTCGATGTCCAAGCCGAGGGCGTCCTCTTGAGTCCGGGGCAATACTCCCAGGACGGATCTCGTTGCATCGTCAGCCCCATCCGGGAGTCGACGGGGAGGACGGATTCGGCGCTTGGGGGGCTCGACGCTGACGCTTGGGACGAAAACCGTCTTTGCGCGGCCAGCGACGGACAGTCTCCCGCCCGATCCGAAGGCCTTCCTTTTCCGCCGGCATCTCGACGAAGCGGCGGTTAACAGCCCTTGCCTCCATCGAGCTTCACATCGGCTCAAAGTGATCATCTCCTTTGTGGCAGCCTCCCCTCGGAAGGGGACATTTTACCTTGGCAGTTAAAGGGGACATTTTCGCTTTGCTATCACAAAATTTGCGGCCCGGCGTTTTCCCGGCGGCGCAATTCGGTTATAATATTCTTTCGACTTCCTCAAATCGAAAACCAATCAAAGGAGACTTGCCCGTGTCCTTTCCGGAATCCCTGCTTTCCCAAACCACCCGGTCGATGGGCGTTTCGTTCATCCGGGAGATGATCAAGGCGACCAAGGGGGTCGAGGGGATGATCTCCCTGGCCGGCGGCCTGCCCAGCCCCGATTCCTTCCCCAAGGAACAGCTCGCCTCGCTTTTCAAGGAAGTGATCGAAAAGGAAGGGGCCGACGTTCTCCAATACGGCCCGAGCGAAGGGGACGATTTGCTCAAGGAGCAGATCCTCCGGTTCGAGAAGGAGCCCGGCGTCCTTAAGGAAGAGCTCCTGATTACGGACGGCGCGACCAACGGCATCTATTTCTTCACCCGGGCGGTC
>JAAZPG010000122.1 GCA_012797375.1 Acidobacteriota bacterium | reverse complement strand
TGCCTATGATGTCATGGGAAAAGCGTTCCAGGCCGGTTTCCTGACGGGAAACATCCCCGAAGCCTACGGCGGAGGCGGCCTTTCGAATCTCGACCTGGCCGTCGTTTCCGAGGAGCTGGCCGCCGGCTGCGCCGGCCTTTTCACCAGCATGATGGCCTGTTCCCTGGCCACCGCCCCCCTCATTCTCTTCGGGACCGAGGAGCAAAAGAGGAAATTCCTGGAGCCGCTGTGCAGGAAAATGAGCTTGGCCGCGTTCTGCCTGACCGAGCGCGAGGCCGGTTCGGACGCCGGTTCCGTCCAGACCCGGGCCGTCCGGGACGGCGACGTTTACGTTCTCAACGGCGCGAAATGCTTCATCACAAACGGCGGCGTGGCGAGCCTGTATACCGTTTTCGCTAACACCGCCCCGGCCAAGGGCGCCCGGGGCGTCACCGCCTTCCTCGTTCCCCGCGACACGCCGGGGATCACGGTCGGCAAAGTCGAGGACAAGATGGGCCAGCGGGCCTCCAACACGGCCGAGATTTTCTTCGAGGACGTCCGCGTCCCGGCGGCCAACATCCTCGGCCGCGAGCGCCATGGGTTCATCATCGCCATGAAAACCTTCGACCAGACCCGGGCCTCGGTCGGGGCGGCCTCCGTCGGCGTGGCCCGGGCGGCGATGGAAGCCGCCGTCGCCTACGCCAAAACCCGCCGGCAGTTCGGAAAGCCCATCGCCCTCTACCAGGCCATCCAGTTCAAGATCGCCCAAATGGCCATCGAAATCCAGGCCGCCCGCCATCTGGTCTATCACGCCGCCTGGCTGGCCGACCGGGGCCTCCCCAACGGCTCTGAATCGGCGATGGCCAAGACTTTCGCCTCGGACACGGCGTTCGCCGCGGCCAACGAGGCGATCCAGATCCACGGCGGATACGGCTACATGAGGGATTACCCGGTCGAGAAGTATCTCCGGGACGCCAAGCTCTTTCAGATCTACGAGGGAACGAACGAAATTCAGCGGATGGTCATCGCCCACGAGGTGATCGGGCCGGTCAAGGAATAAGGCCCGGCCGGCGGGCCGCCGCCCGCCCGGTTAAAAATCCGGGGATAAAGAAAAAGGACGCTCGCGGGAGCGTCCTTTTTCTTTTCAGCCGTCCATCGCGGACGGCGCAAAGAGAGGGATTATTCGTCGATCATCTCGGGCACGAGGCCGAGCGTGTCGACTCCGGCGCCCTTGCAGACGTCGATCAGGTCGACGACCTTGCTGAACGGCAGCTTGACGTCGGCCCGCAGGAAGATCGTCTTGTCGGAACGGGTGGAATACAGGCGGCGGAGCTCGTCGCCGGCATTCTGAAGACCGGGATAATTTTCATTGTTGATGTTGACCGTCAGATCCTTGTTCAGGGTGCAGACGATCAGGCCGGCCGGCTGGCCGCCCGAGCCTTCGCTGGCCACTTCGGGCAAGCGGACGTCGATGCCCTTTTGAACCATGGGAGGGATGACCATGAAGATGATCAGGAGCACCAGGAGAACGTCGCACAGGGGGACGACATTCGGTTCAGCTTTCGCCATATCGATTCCTCCTCGAAAAGACCAATCTCAAGGCGCTCATTTTAATCCAAACGCCGGGGGGAAGTCAACGGATTTGAAAAATTCCTCCCGGAGTCCTATAGTAACCGCCTTTGGAGGCCGTCATGAACGTTTTGGCCGTCCTGATCGCCGCCGCCGCCGCCTTTGTTCTGGCCGGCCGCTTCTATTCCCGCTTCATCGCCCGCCGCCTGGGCGAGGATCCCTCCCGGCCGACTCCGGCCGTCGCTTTGCGGGACGACCGCGACTTCGTCCCGACGAAAGTCCCCGTCGTTTTCGCCCATCATTTTTCCGCGATCGCCGGTGCCGGCCCGATCCTCGGCCCGACCATGGCCGTTCTTTACGGTTTCGTTCCGGCTTGGCTGTGGGTTCTCCTGGGCGGGATTTTCATCGGGGCGGTCCACGATTTCACGACCTTGTTCGTCAGTCTTCGGGAGGACGGCCGGTCGGTGGCCGAAATCGCCCGCCGAACGCTCGGCGAGCGGGGCTTTCACCTGTTCATCGCCTTCACTTTGATCATGATCGTCCTCGTGACGTCGTCGTTTCTGAGCGCGACCTCGATCTCCCTGACCTCGCTCTG
>JAAZPG010000121.1 GCA_012797375.1 Acidobacteriota bacterium | reverse complement strand
GGCCTTGCCGTCCTTCCCGAGACGGTAGATCTTGCCGCCGTGGCCGGTGCCGAGATAGCCGGTCCCGTCGGAATCCAGGGCCCACGACAAGTAGAAATCCTCCGACGGGCCGTCGATTTTGTCCTCGGGGGGAGCCAGGGCCAGGCCGCCGTCGGCCTCGATGGCGATCCCCTCGCTTTTTCCGCGGAGAAAGTCGTCGAACGTCCGGAGCGTCCATTGCCGGGGGGCGACGGCCGCGGCCGCCGCGGCCAGGATGAGGACCGCCCCAAGAAGGAGTCGGGCGCGCTTCATGATCATTCTCCTAACTAAGATGGAAAACCAGGCTAATTGCGGATCTTGAGGGGAATCACGGCCAGCCCCTCGAAGGCGAAGGGAACGGGCATCTGGTATTCCCGCAGCGTCGAGACGCTGATTTCAACGGGCGCCGTGGCCGCCGCCCGGGGCGAGGCGAACAGCGATTTCATCGCCGGCGTCAGGTTGGGCATTTCCTCCCCGCGGAGGAACAATCCCGGCCGGGCGGCGACGATCTTGAAATAAACCCGATTGTTCTTACGGAGGTTGTTGAGAAGGCGGACCAATTGCTCGAGGCTCCGGGGGACGATCCCGCTCGTCCGGTACTGTCCGAGCTCGACCTGCCGCAGGGACCGGGTGTCGGCCACGATCAGGTTGAACTCGGATCCGGGCGGAAGGTTCGGGGCCAGGAAAGGAATCTCCTCCACCCGGCTCTCGCCCCGGTAGGACTTGATGAACAGCTTGAGCCGGAGGGTTTCGCCGGGCGCGGCCTCGTACCGGTCGAGCCAAACCCGCTCCAGGACAGCCGATTTCGGCCGCTCCGAGGTCCGGATGTTCAAGTCGATCCGGTGGATGCCGACGTCCTTGAACTCGTTGTTGGTCAGGAAGTAGATCACGGCCGTGACCAAGCCCGAAAGATCCGACACCGCCCGGTCGAGGTTCCCGGTGAAAAGATCCTCGATGTGGACGGCCTGGCCCGGCGACGTGTCGAGATAGACGTCGCCGCTGAGCTCGAGGGACAGGTCCCCGACGGCCCGGTCCTCCGCCCCGATCAGGCTGGCGACGGCCATGTTCGCCAGAAGCGGAGTGAGGAGCTTGTCGGACGCCAGCCTGAGGCGGTACTCGCGGGCCGGCCCCGATTCCCGGGTCAAGGTGATGTTGAGCGGGACGGTTTTCGGAACGCGGCCGATTTCGCCGTAGGCTCCGGACGTCCGGTCCTGGACGACGGCCCCGATCAGGCTGCCGACCGAGCCCAGCTTGAACGAGGAGTTGTACGCGGGGACGACCGTGATGATGTCCGCTTTGGCCATGCCGTATTCGACCGGGCCGAGGTTGTACAGGGGATGGCCGAAGGCGTACACCCGGGCCCCGTCGATGTAGGTCGCCGTTCCGATGGCCGAGACGTCGAGGTCGCCGGAGATGAGCTGGACGGCCAGCGGATCTCCTTCCTTGACGTTGAGGTCGGTGTTCAAGGCGATGCCGGTCCGCTGGCCGGCCCCGGGGGCCGAGGCCGCCCGGACGGAGAATCCCAGGCCGGCGAAATACGGCCGGATCTCGTCGAGAAGGCGGGGCGAAAAGCCCGAAAACAACAGGGGAACGGGCAAGGCCGCGCTCGTCCGGCCGTCCGCCTCAAACGGCGCCGGCGGAGAGAAATAATCCCGGTGCGCCTCGAACAGGTCCCGCAGGCTCACCCGCTCGGAAAAAGGAAGACGGGCCGTTCCCGGCCCGGGTTTCCCGGAGGAATCTCCGGCGATGGCCAGCATCTCGCCGATGGGCGTGATGCCGGCGATCGGCTCCTTGGCGAAGGAAAAGCTGAAGGCCACGGCCCCGATGATCTTGCCGTCGATGTACACGGGGCTGCCGCTCATCCCCTGGAGAACGCCCGTCTGCTCGAGGTTCCGGCCGGAGAGCCGGGCGATGATGGCGTTTCGCTTGGGGCCGGTGTTGGCCAGGACGCCGAGGATCTCGACGTCGAACTCCTCGACCTTGTTTCCGGCGAAGACCGTCCGGCCCTTGCCCTTCATCCCCGTCTTGACGCCCTCGAGGGGAAGGATCTCGGTCGCCGAACGGGCCCAGCCCGCGCCCAGGATGACGGCCAGGGCCGTCGCCGCCAAAACCGCGGTTTTTCTCATGTTTTAAGCACCTTCAACGGCCGGAAATCCGTTTTTTGTTCCATCCCGTTTGACCGCCGCCGCCGGCCGCGCTAAAATCACCATTTCATGCGCAGCATCTTGATCACCGGGGCGACGGGCTTCATCGGGGGCCATCTCGCCGAGCGCCTGCGCTCCCGGGGGGAAGCCGTGACCGCCCTCGTCCGCGATTCCGCCCGCGGCCGCTTTCTCGAGAGCCTCGGCGTCCGTCTTCTTCAGGGGGAATTG
>JAAZPG010000010.1 GCA_012797375.1 Acidobacteriota bacterium | reverse complement strand
GGCGGCGATTTTCGCGTCGCTCTCGAGCAGCTCATAGGATTTATCGGCCAAGCCGTAACGCATCTGCTTGGACGACCATTTGAGACCTTCGAATTTGGCCATGTCGACTCTCCTTGGCGCCGGGACCGGGACACCGACGGCGTCCTCAGATCCGGGAAGCGCGATGGTTTTTCGCTAAAAGAAGAGTATTTGGTAACACATCGAACGGCCCCTGTCAAACCGGCCGGGACGATCTCCGGCTCCCCTCCCCGGCCTCTTCCGGCCTATCCTTTTGGGCCTTCCTTCCGGGAACAGGCCGCGGCCCGTCAAAGGCGGGACGCCGGCGTCCGGGGGGACGCGGCCCCTCAAAAAAGGGGGGCGCCCCCTCAAGCTCCAAGCCGCCGGAGAGAGCGAGGGAGGCGCCTCCGCTTTCCTCTTTTTTGATTTCATCCGCCATTTAGACTAAAATTCGGAACGCATGATCGCTTACCTGAAAGGCGTCATCCGCCAAAAGTCCCCGTCTCAAATCGTCGTCGATTGCGGGGGCGTCGGATACGCCGCGGCCATCCCCCTGTCCACCTTTTTCAAGATGGGGGAAGAGGGCGAACCCGTCGAGCTGTTCATCCACACCCACCTCACGGACAGCGCCTTGTCGCTTTTCGGCTTCCGGACGCGGGAGGAGAAAGAGCTCTTTCTCAAACTCATCTCCATCTCCGGCATCGGGCCGAAGCTGGCCATCGCCGTCCTTTCGGGGATGGACACGGAAACCCTGGCCGAGGCCGTGCGGGCCAGCGACGTCGCCCGGATCGCGATGGTCCCGGGAATCGGCAAGAAAACAGCCCTCCGGATCGCCATGGAGCTGGCCGACAAGATCGAAAGCAAGGAAAAAGTCCTCAAGGCGCGCGCCCCAAAGGAAACCGAGGATCTTGTCTCGGCCCTGCTCAACATGGGCTTCCGGCGCAAGGAAATCGAGCCGGTCGTCGAGAATGTCGTCAAGTCGGGCAAGAACGGCGATTTCGAACATCGTCTTCGGGCCTGCCTGAAGGCGCTTTCCAAGGTCTGATATGCCGCCTCTCGCCCCCTCCGCCGTCCTCAACCCCGTCCGGACCAAGGAAGACCTCCTGTTCGAGGACTCCCTCCGGCCCCGGAGCTTCGACGAGTTCATCGGCCAAGACAACATCAAGGCCAACCTCAAAATCTATATCCAGGCGGCCAAGAAGCGAGGCGAACACCTCGACCACGTTCTGCTGTACGGACCGCCGGGATTGGGCAAGACGAGCCTCGCCTACCTGCTGTCGCGGGAGCTGGGCGTCGGGTTGAAGCCGACGGCCGGTCCGGTGATCGAGCGGGCCGGGGACCTCTCGGCCATCCTCTCCAACATGCAGAGCAAGGAAGTTCTGTTCATCGACGAGATCCACCGCCTCCACCCCAGCGTGGAGGAGATCCTCTACTCGGCCATGGAGGATTTCAGCCTGGACATCGTCATCGGCCAGGGCCCGGCGGCCCGAAGCCATAAGCTCATGCTCAAGAAGTTCACCCTGGTCGGGGCGACGACCCGGGCCGGCAAGATCACCGCGCCGCTCCGCGGCCGGTTCGGGATCATCCACCGGCTCGATTATTACAAGGACGCCGATATCAAAAAGATCATCCTGCGGGCGGCGGATCTGCTTAAAGTCAAGATCGACGACACGGGCGCCGAACAAATCGCCAAGCGGGCCCGGGGAACGCCGCGCGTGGCCAACCGGCTGCTCCGGCGGGTTCGGGACCACGTCGACGTCAAGGGCAAGGGCATGATCACGGCGGCCGCGGCCGATGACGCCCTCGACCTGATGGAGGTCGACTCGCTCGGATTAGACGACGTCGACCGGAAGATCCTCACGACGATCATCGAGAACTTCGGCGGCGGCCCGGTCGGAATCTCGACGATCGCCGCGGCCATCGACGAGGAAAAAGACACCATCGAGTCCATCTACGAGCCCTTTCTGATGCGCATCGGATTCCTGGAGCGGACGATCCGCGGACGAAAACTGACCCGGAAGGCCTACGACCATTTCGGACTCCCCCACCCCGGGCGCGGCCGGGCGGCGGGC
>JAAZPG010000120.1 GCA_012797375.1 Acidobacteriota bacterium | reverse complement strand
CCTCATCATCAGGTATACCCCCGAAGACACGGTCAGGTCGAAATATGAAAACGTTCTTTCCGCGGCCAAGGCGGCCGTCTCGGCGGGGGCCGATATTATCAGCGTGGCGGATACGACGGGCTACATGATTCCCGGCACCGAACGGAGCATGTACGAGTTCATTTCGAGGTTGAAAGACGATCTCGGGAAGGACGGCTTGGCTCCGTTCCTGGAGGTGCACTGCCATAACGACCGCGGCCTGGCCGCGGCGAATTCCCTCGACGCGATCAGGGCGGGGGCCCATATCGTGGACGCGGCGGTTCTCGGCCTCGGCGAGCGGGCCGGCATCACGGACCTCGGGACGCTTCTTGCGGTTCTGTCGTTTGATTTCGGCCTTGAGGGAAAATGGAACACAAAGATCCTGCCGGAGATTTACGCGACGGTTTCAAGATATTCGAATGTTCCCGTGCCGGTCAACCTTCCCGCCACCGGAAAGAACGCCTTCACCCATTGCGCCGGAGTGCACACCCAGGCGGCCCTTAAGAATCCGCTTCATTATGAAAGCCTCGATCCCGGCCGCTTCGGCCGCGCTTCAACGATCGCCCTCGATCACATGTCGGGGATTTCCTCTCTCCAGTACAGCCTCGAAAAAATCGGCGAGCCCGCCGACGACCGGGAATGGCTGAACGCCGTCCTTCAGAAAGTGAAGGAGGTGGGGAAAAAAGGAAGAACCGTGGATCTTGAAGAACTGAAAATGATCGTGAAATATCAGAAAGAATTATCCGGAGGAATCGAAAATGAGAATCGGGTTTCTTCATTCGCTTATCAGAAAGGATGAAAAGCTCTTATTGGATGAATTCTCGAAACGGCGCGGCCTCGACGTCGTCCTTCTCGACGACCGGGACCTCGTTTATACCCTCGGGGGAAAAAACCATCGCTTCGACGTCGTCGTTGAACGATGCCTCAGCCATTCGAGGGCGCTTTACGCAATCCGGCTTTTCGAGGCGGCGGGAATCAAATGCGTGAATGCTTACGCGGTCGCAGCGACGTGCGGCGACAAACTAATGACATCGATCGCCCTGGCGGAAGCCGGAATCACCCAGCCGGAGGTCAAGATCGCGTTCACCCGTGAATCGGCCCTCAAAGCCATCGAGGACATGGGGTATCCGGTCGTCCTGAAGCCGGCGGTCGGTTCCTGGGGAAGGCTTCTGTCGAAAGTGAACGACCGGGACGCGGCCGAAGCCCTGCTCGAGCACAAAGCGGTCCTCGGCTCTTACCATCATTCGATCTTCTACATCCAGAAATATGTCGAAAAAAACGGAAGAGACATCCGGAGCTTCGTGGTCGGCGGAACATGCGTCGCCGCCATCCACCGGAGTTCTCCGCATTGGATCACCAACACGGCAAGGGGCGGAGCGGCGACGAATTGCCCCGTGACGCCGGAGCTCGCGGACCTCTCCGTCCGGGCCGCCGCGGCCGTGGGCGGGGGCATTGTCGCGATCGATGTATTCGAAAGCGGCTCGGGCTACTTGATCAACGAAGTGAACCATACGATGGAATTCAAAAACAGCCTTGAACCTACGGGAGTGAACATCCCGGCGTTGATCGCCGATTATGTCATCGAGCGGGGACGGGGGAACTGACGATGGGAACCATAAGGGCCGCGATCGTGGGGGCTTCGGGATACGCCGGCGGCGAGCTTTTGAGGCTTCTTCTTTTTCACGAGAACGTCGAAGTCGTCCGCGCGACGTCGGAAAGGAACGCGGGTCTGCCGGTGACGAGGCGTCATCCCAATCTTCGGAAGATCACCGGCCTCTGTTTTTCCTCATCGAGCGAACTGAACGAGTGCGATCTGATTTTCTTGTGCCTGCCGCACGGAGAAGGGATCAAGAACATCGACCATTTTATGAATCAGGCCCCGAAAATCATCGATTTAAGCGCCGATTTCAGGCTGAAGAGGAGTGAGGACAGGGTGAAATGGTACGGCTCGGGCCATCCGCGGCCTGAGCTTGTGAATCAGTTCGTGTATGGAATCCCCGAGCTTCACCGGGAGGAGATGAAAAAAGCGAGCTATATTTCCAGCGCCGGCTGCAACGCCACGGTTTCGATCCTTGCTCTCTATCCTCTCTTCAAACAGGGCGCAGTCGAAAAGGGAAAAACGGTGATCGAGGTGAAGGCCGGCTCAAGCGAAGGCGGCCGCTCCCCAAGCGAATACTCGCACCATCCCGAAAGAAGCGGCTGCGTGCGTACTTATCAACCCACGTCCCATCGGCACAAGGCTGAAATCATTCAGGAGCTGGGGCTTGGAGAAAACGATGTCCATTTTTCGGCGACGTCGATCGACATGGTCAGGGGAATTCTCGCCACGTGCCACGTCTTTTTAGAGGAAAAGCTCGGGGAAAAGGAAATCTGGAAGATCTTCAGAGAGCACTACGCCGGCGAACCGTTTATCCGGATCGTCAAGGAGAGAAGCGGCGGTTACCGGTATCCGGAGCCGAAAATTCTCGCCGGCACCAATTTCTGCGACATCGGATTTGAACAAGACCCGGATTCAAACCGGCTGGTGGTGATCAGCGCGATCGACAACCTCATGAAAGGAGCGGCCGGGCAGGCCGTCCAGGCGATGAACATCATGTGCGGATTTCCCGAGAACCGGGGACTCGAATTCTGCGGACTTCACCCGGCGTGACCATGTGCAGGATCCTGGTTGTAAAATCCGACAAGGAATTCGAGATTTCCCGCCACCTGGAACGGTTTGCGGCTCTTTGCCGGAGAAGCAAGGAATACCAGGGCCACGGCTGGGGCTTAGCGGTTCCGGACGGCGGACGGTGGAAGGTTTACAAGAGCCTCGCGCCGGTCTGGGAGCAAAAAATGCGCGGCTTCGGCCGGAGCCGGCTTCTCATGGTCCACGCCCGAAGCGCGTTCAGGAATGAAAACATAAACCTTGAGTATAACATGCCGTTTGATTCGGGCCGCCTGGCGTTCGCTTTCAATGGAGAGCTCCGGGGCGTCCGAATCGGCGGCCGGGGCGTCAGCGGGGCGGAAAAGATATTTCATTTTGTCAAACGGCTCGGCGACACCGGGCTTCCGCGGCCCCTGAAAAGCGGCGGAGACATCATCGCCGAACGAACCGCTTATGTCCGGGCGATGAACATGGTTTCCTGCGACATGAGCAAAATCGCCGTTTATTCCCGTTTCAGCGAAGACGAAGAGTATTTCTCGATGAGGATCAAAAGGGAAAACGGCACGTTTCTTTTATGTTCAGAAAAGTATCCGGATGACGAGGAATCGTGTTGGGAAAGGGTTCCCAACCATTCTTACCTTGAAGCCTAGAAATGATCATTTTTAAAATCGGCGGAGGGAAGGACATCAACCGGGAGGGGATCGCGAAGGGACTGAGCCTGGTTCACGAACCGTTTCTCATCGT
>JAAZPG010000119.1 GCA_012797375.1 Acidobacteriota bacterium | reverse complement strand
GCTTTCCGAGCGGTCCCGCTGTTCTTCGAAAAGGGCGTGGAAACCCGCGTTCTCATCCTCCCGGAGACTCTCGATCCCGATGGCTTCCTCCGGAAGAACGGAGCGGCCGCCTACGACCTTCTTTACCCCGGGGCCGCCCCGGGCCTGAAATTCATCATCGATTACCTCTCCCGGGAGAAACGCCTGGATGTCCCCGAAGTCAAGACGCGGGTCCTCCGGGCGGTGATGGACATCGTCGAAGCCGTCCCGGACGCGATCGTCCGGTCGGAATACTTCCGCCTTACGGCTGAACATCTCGGAGTGGATGAGTCCCTTCTTCGTTCCTTGTCCCAGGTAAAGCCGGGCGAGGCGGCCGCCCGGCCGGCGGAGACATTCCTTCCCGCCGAGAAGCGGCTTCTCCAAATCTTGATGGAAAACGCCGATCTCCGGCCTGATATCTTCTCCGAGCTCTGCGAGGAAGACATCGCCGGCTTGAAAAGCGAGCCGATTTTTGCCATAATGTTGCGCTTATTCGCTAATGAACAGGATTTTTCCCTGAACGAGATGCATAAGAGCGTCGAGCCGGGGCTCGCCCGGGAGTTGTCCCAGGCTCTCCTTGAAAGGCGCGAAGCGCCGAGCCTCCAGGAAGCGCTCGATTGCCTCTGGGCCCTCCGAGTCGCCGGTAAGGAGAACGCTCTTCGAAAAATCCAAGGGGAGATCGCCCGGGCGGAAAAATCGGGCGATCGGGAGAAGCTGGAGTCCTTGATGAGCCGGAAGCTGGACCTGACCCGCCAGGTCCTGGCTTTGAGATGAAAACGCCCATCGATCCCCCGGCGGGGGGCGTAAAACGGCGGCCGACGAAAAACCTCGGACGCCAAGGAGCCGCGCGTGGCCGCTGACAACAAGTTCCCGAAAGACGAAATTTCAGAGCTGATTTCCAAGGGACGCCGGCAGGGATTCCTGCTGTATGAGGACATCGACAAGACGTTCCAAGACGACTTGGACCACGGCGCCAATTTCGACGACTTCCTTTCTTCCATCGACGACTACGGGATCAAGATCCTCGATACCAAGGGCAGCGAGCTGGTGCCCCGCCGGAGGAAAAACGAGGTCGTCTCCACCCAGGGGCTCGAGCGGACGACCGACCCGGTCAAGCTGTATCTCCGGGAGATGGGCAACATCTCGCTCCTGACCCGGGAGGGCGAGATCGCCATCGCCCGGGAAATCGAGCGCGGGAAAAAGGCCATCGTCAAAGCCCTGTCCAAGACCCGCCTCGTCCTCAACGAGGTCTTGGCCCTCGAGGAAAAGATC
Organism: Acidobacteriota bacterium; assembly: GCA_012797375.1. Lineage (GTDB taxonomy): Bacteria > Acidobacteriota > Aminicenantia > Aminicenantales > UBA4085 > JAAZPG01. The sequence continues at coordinate 5,848 of JAAZPG010000119.1, read as the reverse complement.
AAGATCGATCCGATGATCATCACCGAGGTCTTCGACGTCAGCGAAGACGACGTGGCCGAGGGCAAACTCGAGGAAAAGAAGAAGTTCATCCTGGCCAAGATCAAAAAAATCAAGGATCTCGGCCGCAAGCTCGACAAGATCCCCAACACCAAGCGGATGGTCTTCACCCGCTCCCGGATCATCGTCGCGATGAGCTCGCAGATCCGCGATCTGAATATGCGCGCGATCCAGCAGGAGCGGATCATCGAAATCCTCCGGGCCCGGCTCCGGATCATCAACGATCTGGAAGAACGCCGGGAAGAGCTCGAAGCCCTCCGGAACAAAACCCGGAAGAAGAAAACGGCCCAGGACCTCGAACCGCAGATCAAGGAGATCGCGAAAAACCTCCGGGCGGCCCAGAAGGACATCGGCCTGGACGCCCCCCATCTCCGCCGGATCATCCGGGCGATCACGACCGGTAAAAAGATCAGCGACCAGGCCAAGAAAGAACTGGTCGCGGCCAACCTCCGCCTGGTCGTCTCGATCGCCAAAAAATACAGCAACCGGGGCCTCCAGTTCCTGGATCTCATCCAGGAAGGCAACATGGGCTTGATGAAGGCCGTGGACAAGTTCGAGTACCGGCGCGGCTACAAGTTCTCGACCTACGCGACCTGGTGGATCCGGCAGGCCATCACCCGGGCCATCGCCGACCAGGCCCGGACCATCCGCATCCCGGTCCACATGATCGAGACGATCAACAAGCTCATCCGCATCAGCCGCCAGCTCGTCCAGGAAATCGGCCGCGAGCCGACCAGCGAGGAAATCGCCAGAAAGATGGACATGCCCGTCGGCAAGGTCCGGAAAATCATCAAGATCGCCCAGGAGCCGATCTCCCTGGAAACGCCCATCGGGGAGGAAGAGGACAGCCACTTGGGGGACTTCATCGAGGACAAGGTCATGCCCTCGCCCCCGGACGCGGTCATCCACATCAACCTCCGGGAGCAGATCGAGGAAGCCTTGAAAAGCCTGACCGAACGGGAGGCGAAGGTTCTGAAAATGCGGTTCGGCCTCGGCGACGGCAACGAACATACGCTGGAAGAAGTCGGGCAGCAGTTCAAGGTCACCCGCGAGCGCATCCGCCAGATCGAAGCCAAGGCCCTCCGGAAGCTTAAACACCCCAGCCGGTCGAAAAAGCTCCGGTCGTTCACCAACGGCTTCGGGTGAGCCCGGCCGAAACCCGCCGCCGGGACGGCCCCGGGCCGCCCCTCCCGGGGGCGCAAAATTCCATTGCGTCCCACCCGCAATTTTGATATAAAATCCCAAAGGGCCTATAGCTCAGCGGAAGAGCTCCCGGCTCATAACCGGTCTGTCCCAGGTTCGAATCCTGGTAGGCCCATTTGATCGCGAGGACCCGGTGGATATTTCGTTTGATAAGCTCATCAAGCTTCAGAAAATCGATTCCGAAATCATCAGCGTCAACGCCCATCTCGACTCGATCCCGGATCAAATCGAGGCGATCGACGAGGACATCAAGGCGACGGCGGTTCTCGTCTCGGGGGCCCGGGACAAGCTGGCGGCCAACCAGAAGAAGCGCCGGGAGCTCGAAGGCGAGGTGAAGGGCATTCGGGAACAAACGGCCAAATTCAAGCGCCAGCTGAACGACGTCAAGACCAACAAGGAATATTCCGCCCTCCTCAAGGAAATCGAGGAAACGGACCAGAAGATCGCCCGGATCGAGGAGGAGATTCTCAACGAGATGATCGCCGCCGACGACATCGAAAAGGAGATCAAGGCGGCTCTGAAAAAGCAGGGGGAGGAAGAGGGCAAGCTCAAGATCGAGCGCGACCAGGCCCTGGCCGAACAGAAGGAAATCGAGAAGAAGAAAGACCGGCTGGAAAAAGACCGGAGCGCGCTTCTCCCCGCGATTCCGGCCGAACAGCTGTCGATATACCAGCGGATCGCCAAGAAGACGGCCGGCGTCGCCCTCTCCCCCGTCACCGACGATTTCTGCTCGATCTGCCAGCTCCGCATCCGGCCCCAGATCCTCGACGATCTTTGGGCCATGAACGAAATCATCACCTGCGAAGCCTGCGGCCGGATTCTTTACCACCGAAAGCCGGCGGATCCGCCCGACTCCGATCCGGAGAAAGAAACCGGCTGATTCCCCGGCTCCATCCGCCGGACGAATCGTTTTCCGCCGCCGTTCCTCAGTACGCGTCGTCTTTGTACAAATCCTCGATCATTTCCTGGTAGCGGCTCTCGATGATGTTCCGCTTGACCTTGAGGGTCGGCGTGATCTCGCCCTGGGCGATGTCGAATTCGCGGTCCAGGAGGGCGATTTTCTTGATCCGCTCATAGGAGGCCAGGTTCGGCGTGGCCCGTTCGATCTCCGACCGGATGAAGTTGACGATTTGCTCGTTGCGGATCAGGTCCGCCCGGTCCCGGTAGGAGATCTTGAAGAATTTCGCGTACTCCTCGATCTTCTCAAAATTGGGAACGATCAAGGCGGTGACGTAGCGGCGGCGGGCGCCGATGACGACCGCGTTCGTGATGTAGGGATTCGTCTTCAGGATGTTCTCGATGGGTTGGGGGGCGATGTTCTTGCCGCCGGCCGTGACGATCAGGTCCTTTTTCCGGTCGGTGATCGTCAGGAATCCGTCGGCGTCGAGGAACCCGATGTCGCCCGTCTTGAGCCAGCCGTCCTCGAACACGTCCCGCGTTTCATCGGGTTTCTTGTAATAGCCCTTCATGATATTGGGCCCCTTGGCCGAGATCTCTCCGTCGGGGGCGATTCGGATCTCGACGCCCGGCAGAACGCGCCCCACGGTCCCGAACCTCAGGGCGTCGAAGGTATTCACGGCCAGGACCGGGGATGTCTCCGTCAGGCCGTATCCCTCCAAGATCGTCAGGCCGATGGCGTAGAAGAACTCGGCGATGTCCTTGGACAGCGGCGCGCCTCCGGAGACGAAGAACCGGACCCGGCCGCCCGTCTTATCCAGGATTTTCGAAAAGACGAGCTTGCGGGCCAGGGCGAGCTTGAGCCCTAACAGCGGCCCGGCGGTTTTGCCGGCCAGCTTTTTCTCCCCGGCGGCCTTGCCCGCGCCGATGCCCCAGAAGAAGATCTTCCGCTTCAAGCCCGGGCTTGAGAGAACTTGGTCCATGACCCGCGAATAGATCTTTTCGAAAACCCGGGGGACGCTGACCATGACCTGCGGCCGGATCTCGAGCAGGTTGTGGGCGACGGTCTCGACGTTCTCCGCGTAAGCGATCGAGCACCCCTTATAAAGATAAGTGAACGAGACCATCCGCTCGAGAACGTGGGACAGGGGAAGAAAGGACAGGGCCGTGTCGGCGGCGGAAAACTCGATGATCCCCGAGACCGCCAGGACGTTGCTGACGAAATTGGCGTGGGTGAGGATCACGCCCTTGGGGACGCCGGTCGTTCCGCTGGTGTAAATAATCGAGGCCTCGTCGTCCGGCTGAACGGCCCGGGCGGTTTCCTCGAACAAGCCGGGACGAGCGGCCTCCAGGGCCGCGCCGCGGGCCTGAACGGCGGCCAGGGGAAGCACGTCGGGAGCCGGGGCCTGCGGCTGGAAGATCACGACATGCTTCACCCGCGGAAGGTCCCGCCGGAGGGCCGCGATTTTCTGGTACTGGTAGAAGTTGGAGACGACCACGATCTCGGCGTCGCTGTCCTCGATGATGTACTTGACTTGGTCGCCCGTGAGCGTCGTGTAGATCGGCACGGTGACTCCGCCGAGGCAGAGGTTGGCGAGATCGGTGATCGTCCATTCCGGACGGTTCTCGGACAGGATGACAAGCTTGGCTCCCGGACGGTGCCCCAGATCCTTCAAGCCGAGGGCCAGGTTCCGGACGGCGGACTCGAATTCGGACGTTGAGATGTCGCTGTAGACGTCGTTGCGCTTCACCTTCATCAGGTCCGGTTTGACGTAGCTCCGGACCGTATTCAAAAAAATCTCGGGCAGGGTCTTCGGCATCTTGTCCTCCACGATTTCTGCGAACGAATGCGCCCATTCTATGGAAAAAGACAGGCAGGGTCAACCCAATATTACGAAAGGACCGTCCGGCGCCGCGGCGCGTCTCTATTTTTTCAGGGCCGCTTCCACCGTCCACCGGATCTTCTCATAATCGAAAGCGGCCAAGGCGTATTCCTTGACCGCGCCGGCGAGATCATCCTTCGCCCGGGCGGCATCGCCGCGGGTCGACCGGGACCGGGCTTCCTGGAAGAGCGGATCCGCCGGGACGTTTTTCCAGGCCTCCAAGGCGTTTTCCCTCAGCCGGTCGACGAGCTTCGCCAGCTCGCGCCAGCGGGCCGGATCGCGTTTTTCGGTCACGCATAAGCGGAACATCTTTTCCGAGATCGTGAAAGAACATCGGGCGTCGGTCCCCTTCCCGGCGCCCGCGGCCGACGCGCCTTTTTCTCGAAGCATTTCAGCGGCCTCGAAAAACGCGGATCCCGATCCGTGGCCCTGTTTGACGGCGAGACTCCGGGCCCCGGTCATCCGGGCCAGGGCCATGTCGACCGCTTTCTGTTCCTCAGGCGCCAGGGGCGACACGGCCGGCGGTTTCGCCGGCGGCGCGGCGCTTCTGGATTCGGAGGAAACCGGCTTCGGAATCTGAGGGCTCTTGACCGTTTCGGGCGGGGCGGGCCGAGACTCCGTCGTCCGGGTTTCCGTCGCCGCCTCCTTCATGACGACCGAGGGAAACGGGTCGCCCGGGAGAGCCGCCGAAGATCCGGTATCCGCCGCCGTCTCCGATGCCGGAACAGGCGGAGCGCCGGGCTTCGAGAAAATGAAATAGACGGCCGCGGCCGCGATGACCACCCCGGCCGCGATCAGCGGAACCGGAATTTTCCTTGCTCCGGGCGCGGCCGGCGTCTTCGCCGCCGCCGCGCCCGCCGGGGCGGGCCATTCGGCCGTCGGGATGTCCCGGCCGGCGTCCTCCAAGGCCGCTTTCAGCTCTTCGGCCGACGGATACCGCTTGGCCGGGTCCTTTTCCAGACACCGGGCGATGACCGCGGCCAGCCCGGCCGGAACCTGGGCGTTCCATTCCCGGACGTTCCGGGGAACCTCCATCTTGTGCTTCATCGCCAGGCTGAGGGGCGTGGCTCCTTCAAACGGCACTCTTCCGGTCACCATTTCGAAGAGGACGACGCCCAGCGAATAGATGTCCGAGCGGGCGTCGACCTCGCCCAGTTCGGCCTGCTCGGGAGACATGTATTCGGGCGTCCCGATCATCACCCCGGACCCGGTCACCCGCTCCATCTCGGTGAACCGGGCGATGCCGAAGTCCATGATCTTGGCGTTGCCGTCGGCGTCGATCATGATGTTCTGGGGCTTGAGATCGCGATGGATCGCTCCGATCCGATGGGCCTCGGCCAGTCCGTCGCAGATCTGGCCGGCGATCATGACCGCCTTCCCGGCGTTGAGCGGGCCGGCCCGCCTGACAAACCGCTTCAGGTCCTCGCCGGCGACATACTCCATCGTGATGTAGTAAAGGAAGTCCTCCTCTCCCAGGTCGTACATCCGGCAGATGCGGCGGTGGGTGATCCGCCGGGTGAATTTCAACTCGTTCTTGAACCGTTCGATGGCCTTCTCCTGGGCGCTGATCTCCGGCCGGATGAGCTTGAGGGCGATCACCTCGCTGATCTTGTGATCATAAGCCTTGAACACCTTCCCCATCCCTCCGCGGCCGAGCTCCTCGATGATCTCGTAGCGGCCGGCCAGCCGGTTTCGCCGGGCCAGCTCCACGGTCGAGGCCCGGACCGTCCGCGGTCCATCGGGGGCGGCCTCGAGGGGAGCTCCGGTGTCCTGGAGGGGGGTCGCGCAGTTGCCGCAGAACCGGCTGG
>JAAZPG010000118.1 GCA_012797375.1 Acidobacteriota bacterium | reverse complement strand
TGAAACAAGACCCGCTCTCCGGGCCAGGCCCGGGCCGTCCGGTAAGAGACGGCGGCCGCGCCCGAGGAGGGGGGATACGACTGGTAAAGGGACAGAAAAACCGTCTTCATGAGCCGGCGGCCTCCCCGGCCGCCTTGCCCCGGAAAAAGCGGCGGGCCAGGCCGGTCCATCCGTCCCGTTCCTCGGGAGTGAGGGCGCGCCGCCAAGCCCAAAGAACGTACAAAGCGGACGCCAGGACGATCCAAAGAGGCGCGGCCGGAAGCCGCTTCGCTCCGAAAAGCGCGGCCGTAAAGACCGCCAAGATCAGCCCGATTCGAAAGATCCCCGTCTCGGCCAAGGCGCGGAGGGGGATTTTCCCGACCCGGAGCGAAGCCTCGATAAGCAGGCCGAGGTCGAGCAGCACCCGGATCGTGCAGGCGGCCGCCGCCCCGTTGATCCCGAACCGGAGAACGCCGAACCACAACAGCGGGATGAAGACGGCCGTTTCGATCAACTGAAACTTGGTCGGGAGGTCGGCCCGGCCCAAGCCCTGCAGATAGCTGTACGGGACATACGCCAGGGCGGAAATCAGGAAGCCCAGGGACAGGATCTGCAGGACGAGCCGGCTTTGGAGGGCGAATTCAGGCCCAAGCCAGATCCTCAGGATGAATCCGGCGAGGGCGATCAAGCCGGCGGCCGGCGGCCCCAGGAGAATCAAGGTGAACTTCAGGGACCGGGTGAAAAGCCGCTTCGAGCGCTCGGCGTCGCCGCCACCCTCGAGAGCGCTGAACGCCGGGAACAGCGTCAGGGCCAAGCTTCCGGGCAGCATGTTCATCCGTCCGGTCGCCTCGGCCGGGGCGGCGTAGTATCCGACGGCGGTCATGCCGCGCAGCGTCCCGAGGACGAACCGGTCGGCCGAGACGAGGAAGAACCAGACGAAGCTCGACAGCGCGTTCCAGCCGCCGAAGCTGAACAGCTTCCGGAGGCGGTGTCTCGGAAGAAAGCCCTCCTTCCGGGCCAGGACCGGGTAAACGCGGAAAGCGAGGCCGATCCAGATAAACAGCGTCACGACGCGCGACGCCGTCAGGAGAAGGACGATGCCCCGGAGCCCCATGCCCAGCGGCGCCCCGATCAGCGGGAGAACATAGATCAGGGCGTTGGTCGGAATCTTAACCGCGTTGACAAGCTCGAAGCGCTGGCCGGCCTCGAGCACGCCCCGGATGGACGGGGTGACGATCGCGAAGGGAAGCGAGAGGGCCATGATCATGAGCGCGCCCTTGGCCTCGGCCAGGTTCGCCGCCGGAATCTTGAGGATCCGCTCGGCCAGGAGCGGAGTCAGGACGATCATCAGGACCATGCCGGCCAGGCCGAAGACGGTCTGCAGGCCGACCGTGGTCCGGATAATCCGGGGCAAATCCTCCATCGCCCCCCGGCCCATCGCCTCGGCCGAGAACTTGATGGACGCCCGGCCCAAGCCCAGGTCGAACAAGGCGAAATAGCCGAAGACGGTCAGGATGATCGAGAAAATCCCGAACCGGTCCGTCCCCAGCCAGCGGATCACGACGGGAACGGTCACCAGGCCGATCATCGCCGGGACGACGATTCCCAGGAGATTGAGGCCGGTGTTTTTCACCAGCCGCCGGGATCCGAGATCCGGCTTGGCGTCCCGGGCCGGTTCGCTGTGAAGGCTCATGTCGAGGCTTTGAACAGGCTGCCGCCGATGGGGGAATTTCCGCTTTCCCCTCCGTCCGAAATCATCGTTTTCGGATACACTGCGAGGCCATTCCGCTCAACGTTTTTCAGAGTGGACCGGAAGGGCTGTTTTGACAATCGTCCGGCCGGATGAATTCCGGGGTGACATTTCCCCCTCCCCTCTCCCCTCGAGAGGTGAGAGGCGCTCCGAAAACCGCCCGCCCGCGTCCTCCTTTTCTTTGACAATCCTCCGCTCCGGCGGTATAAAATATGCTGTTCTTTCATGTTCATTTTAAAGGACGGACAGGGAAACGCCGGTCCCCGGCCGGGGAATCGGAGCCTCCTGCTTTTCGGTCTCGGATTTCTCTTCCTTCTGGCCGCCGTCCCCGGCTTCCCTCTCTCGCAAGAGACGGATCCATTCTACCTCAAATGGCTCGAATCGGGAGAGGCGGCTTATCTTGCCCGCGATTACCGACAGGCCGTCTCGTATCTCGAAATCGCCGTCTTCGGCCTGGCCCGGGACAAGGATCTCCAGGCCAGGGGATATGTCTTCCTGGCTCTCTCGCGGACGGCTCTCGGATTCAAGGACCGGGCGGCCGCCGATCTTTCGGCCGCCGACGGTCTCGTCGGCCGGGACGGCCTCCGGTCGATGAATCTTCCGGAGGCGGCCCGGATGCGGCTCGACGCCTTCCTCGCCTCAGCCCCGGCCTCGAAGGCTCCGCCGGAAACGCCGACGGCCGCCGTGACGGCGGAAACCGGCACCGTTCCCCCGCCGCCGCCTTCTGAAATCCTTCCGTCCGGCGACCGGACGGAAGCGACGCCGCTTCCCCCCGCCGAGACGCCTTCGACTGAAGATCTCCGCCGGGCGATGGAGGCGAATCCCCGGGAGCCGCGTTCCTATTACGAGCTTTCCCGGCTGAACCGGCGGGCCGGAAAAACCGAGGAGGCCCGGGAAATCCTCGAAACGCTTCTCGACCGCAATCCGGCCGAAATCCGGGCGTATCTCGAAATCGGCCGCCTCGATTACGAGAAAGACGATTTCAAAGCGGCGATGAAAGCCTTGGAGAAATTCATCTCCTTGTCCGCCGGCGTTTTCGTCGAGGAACGATTCCGGGACGAGGGCCGGGCTCTTCTCCTCTTGAGCGCCTCGCGCCGGGGCGAGGCGAGGAAAACCGCCCGCCTGCTCGAGGAATCGGAGGAATTATTCCGCCCGGAACGATTCGCCAAACTGACTCTGGACCCGGCCGATTTGGAGAGGCTGCGCCGCCTCCAGCGGACGTCCGCCGGCTGAGGGGGCGCGGCGGCCGGTTGAATTCGTCCCTCCGACCGGGTAGACTAAGCCTCCGGGAAACATCATGACACAAATCGAATCCGCGAAAAAAGGCCGGGTCACGGCGGAGGCGCGGGCCGTCGCCCGGCTCGAAGGCGTTCCGGTCGAATCGCTTATGGAATCCCTCGCCGCCGGGACCGTCGTCATCCCCCACAATCGCCTCCACCGGCCGTTCCGGCCGGCCGGCATCGGCCGCGGCCTCCGGACCAAGGTCAACGTGAACCTCGGCACGTCCCGGGACTTTCCCCATTTGCCGGCCGAGCTTCAAAAAACCCGGATCAGCTTAAAGTACGGAACGGATGCCTTGATGGACCTCAGCACCGGAGGCGACATACGGAAAATCCGCCGGGCGATTCTCAAGGCCGCCCCGATCCCCCTGGGCACGGTCCCGATCTACCAGGCCGCGATCGAGGCCATCGCCCGCCGCGGCACGATCGTCGACATGACCGTCGACGACCTTTTCGCGGCCATCGAGGCCCAAGCCCGAGAGGGCGTGGACTTCATGACCGTCCATTGCGGCCTGACGCTCCGGGCGATCGACCGCCTCCGGGGACAGGGACGGATCGCCGACATCGTCTCCCGCGGCGGCGCGTTCCACGTCGCCTGGTGTCTCCATCACGGCAAGGAAAATCCGCTCTTCGAGCATTTCGACCGTCTCCTCGAAATCGCCCGGCGCCACGACATCACCCTCAGCCTCGGCGACGGCCTCCGTCCCGGATCGATCGCCGACGCCACGGACCGGGCCCAGATCGAGGAGCTTTTGACGCGGGGCGGGCTCGGCCGGCGGGCCCGCCGGGCCGGCGTTCAAGTCATGGTCGAGGGCCCCGGACATGTCCCTCTCGACCAGGTCGAAATGAACGTCAAGCTGGAAAAGCGCCTGTGCGAGGGCGCCCCGTTCTACGTTCTCGGTCCGCTGGTGACCGACATCGCCGCCGGCTACGACCATATCGCCGGGGCCATCGGCGGGGCGATCGCGGCCGCCGCCGGGGCGGATTTCCTCTGCTATGTCACGCCGGCCGAGCACCTGGGCCTCCCCTCGCCCGAGGACGTGCGGGACGGCTTGATCGCCTCCAAGATCGCGGCCCATGCCGCCGACCTGGTCAAGGGCGTTCCCGGCGCCCGGGAGCGGGACGAGCGGATGTCCCGGGCCCGGAAAAAGCTGGACTGGAAGACGCAGGGAAGATGGGCCGTCGATCCGGAAAAGTTCCGGAGCGTCCGGGCGGCCCGGAGGACGCATTCCCCCGCCTGCTCGATGTGCGGGGAATTCTGCGCGATGCGGATCGTTTCGGAATATTTGGGAGGGCGGAGAGCGGCCGATGACTCCCGCTGTTAGGGGGCTTCATTTCGGAACCGCCGGCGTCCCTGATTCGACTCCCCAAACCTCGACCCTGGCCGCGCTCCCCCACTTGAAATCCATCGGGCTGGACGCCCTGGAGATCGAATTCGTCCGGGGAGTGAAAATCGGATCGGACACGGCGGCCAAGGTCCGCCGACGGGCCGAGGAGCTCGGCATCCTCCTCAGCGCCCACGCGCCGTATTACGTCAATCTCAATTCCCGGGAGATGGGGACCCGGCTTCAAAGCCGCGAGCATCTGCTCCGCTCGGCCCGGATGGGCGCCCTCTGCGGCTGCCGGAGCGTCGTTTTCCACGCCGGCTATTACGGGAGCGCGACGCCCGAGCAGACGTTCGACGTTTTGCGGGAGGCCCTGCGGGAAATCCTCTCCGTCCTGAAATCCGAGCGCAACCCCGTCACCCTCCGGATCGAAACCATGGGCCGGCGGTCCCAGTTCGGCTCGCTCGACGAGGTGGTCTCCCTCTGCCGCGACGTCGAGGGGCTGGCCCCGTGTTTGGATTTTTCGCATCTTCACGCCCGGGAGGGCAAGGCCAACAGCTACATCGAGTTTCACCGGATCCTGAGAAAGGTCGAACGGCGCCTCGGCCGCCAGGCCCTCCGCGACCTTCACGTGCATCTCTCCGGGATCGCTTACAACGACAAGGGCGAGATCAAGCATCTCAACCTGGCCGACGCGGATTTCCGGTACGAGGAATGGATCGCCGCGGTCAACGACATGAACGCCGAGGGCCTGGTCATCTGCGAAAGCCCGGCCCGCGAACACGACGCCGCCGTCCTCAAGCGGCTTTACGAAACCAAGCGCCTGAAATCCTAAGCCGCGGCCGGAACGAGGGGATCATCAGCGGGCGGCGTCCGGATGCCGCTCGAGCCAGGCGGAAAACGATCCGGAGAATTCCGGGGCGGCGGCCGCGGCCGCCGCGTCCAGGAGGCGGAAAAGACCGGCCAGCCCCTCCACCGGCTTCCGCTCCCCGCTCAACAGCAGGTACTCCGGCAGACCGGCGAGAGGCGACGGCGTCCGGGCGGCCGTCACCCGGCCGTCGCGGATTTCACAGCCGCAGATCCATTCGATGAAGGCCCGCCATTCCAGCGGCTGGACGTCGCCGCCGAAGAGCCCCTCGGGCCGGGTCCGGGGACTGAGCAGCTCGACCGAGGCGACGACGGGGCGGTCCGGGTCCGGGATCATGTCCGGTGAAAGATCCTTGAACCGGTAAAAGGAAAAGAGAACGGGCCCCTCCTCGATCACCGCGGTCCGGTTGAAATAATAGCGGAGGTTCTCCTCCAGCCAGAAGTCGGCGAAAACCGTCGCCTCGGCCGGGACGTTTTTTTCAATGAGGCCGGCCCGGGAATAATCGACGCCGCGCGAGGCGTGGGCCGGCAAAACGGCCGCGGTCAGGTTGAAAAGAAAAACGAAAAGGACGACGGCCGCCGCCCCGGACAAAATCAGGCGCCGGGCCTTCCCGCCGCCGGCGGCCTCCCAGCCGTCGGCCGAAATCAAGGCCAAAATCAAGAAGGCCGGCAAAAGAAGGGGAATGGAGAGCTCATATCCGGCCGGGCTGAACCACCACATGAACAGGGCCGTGCCCAGGATCCAGAGAACCAGGGCGATCCGCGCGTTCGCCGCCGGCTTGCGCCGGGCGATCGACCGGAGCACCGGCACGGCCAGTCCGGCGCAGAGCACGCCCGAGACAATCGAGGCCGGGACCAGCAAGAAGCGGGGGATGAAGAGAACGTCCCGGGCGAAGCTGAGAAAGAGCTTGCACAGGCCGAGGAGGGACACGTTGGAGAAGGAGCCCCAGGTGGGATCGGGGTTGAAGGCATAGGACAGGCACCAGCGGACGAATCCCTCCGAAGCCGCCGGACGGGCCGCCGATAAAAACACGGCCGCGTAAGCGCCCAGGACGATCGCCCCGGCGGCCGTGATCAGGCGGCCGGTCCGCCGCGCCTCCCGGGCGCTGAACCGCGGCGTCAGGAGAACCGCCAAGGCCAAAACGAAAAAGACCGCCATCTGGTTGTAAAGGACGGCCAGGACGAAAAAGCCGGTTGCCGCCGTCCGCGCTCC
>JAAZPG010000117.1 GCA_012797375.1 Acidobacteriota bacterium | reverse complement strand
GCCGCGAGCGTCTTCCAGACCGGAACCTGCGCCTCCTTCCTCTCCACAGACTTCTCCTTTGGAAATAATTACGGGATAGTGAAATTCATTATAAAAAGGGGGGGGGATCCTGTCAAGAAAACCGCCCGGCCCCCTCCTCAGACCGTCTTCCTTCCCGAAAAATTCACGGGATGCACATCGCCGCTTCCTGAACGCGGGGCATCCTGACTCTTGCCAAGCGGCCCGGAATGTCCGAAAATGGCCGCGGAGGGACTTATGGAACGCGTGTTTGACGAGGAGCTGCAATTCCTCAAGGAGAAGATTCTGCGGATGGCCGCCTTGGTTGAGGACGCCCTGTCCTTGGCCATCGACGCTCTCAAGGAGCAGAAGGAAGAGCCGGCCCGGGCCGTTCTGAAAAACGAGGAAAACATCAATGTCCTCGACGTCGAGGTGGATGAGATCTGCATGCGGCTTCTGGCCCTCCGCCAGCCCATGGCCGGGGATCTGCGGTTCATCACCGCAGGAATGAAAATCGGAAGCGACCTGGAGCGGATGGGAGACCTGGCCGTCAACGTCGCCGAACTGGCCCTGGATCTCGCCCGTCTCCCCCTCCTCAAGCCCTTGATCGACATCCCCCGGATGTCCCTCTTGGCCCAGGCGATGGTCCGAGACGCGATCGAAGCGTTCATCAACCGGGACGACGCCCTGGGCCGGGACGTCTGCCTCCGGGACGACGAAGTCGACGCCCTGGACGATCAGATTTTCCGGGAGCTCCTGACCTTCATGATGGAGGATCCCCACAATATCAGGCGGGCGGTGGCCTTGATCCTCGTCAGCCGGAACCTGGAACGGATCGCCGACCACGCCACCAACATCGCCGAGGATGTCATCTATATGGTCCGGGGCAAAACGATCAAGCATCACATCGAGAAAAACGGGATTCCGAGATCGACGGAAAATCAGGCTTGATTTTTTCTTTTTCTTTCCCTATAATACAACCAATGTTTTCTTGTGCCGGCTGGAGAAAACTTTTATCCTTCCTAATACCAATATTTTCCCTTTTCTGCTGTTAAACACAGCCGGCATTCTCCCCCTTCGATTCCGCGGACGGGAGAGGCCTGTCCGCCCCGGAGACGCCTTCCGATGACATCGTTGATGGCTCTCCGCCGGGGAGGCTTGGGCGATCTCCTGGTCGTCTTGCCGGCCGTCCGCCTTCTGAGGATGACGCTGCCCGAAGCCCGGATCACGCTTGTCGCCCGGCCGATCTTCGGGCGCTTGTTTCTTGATTCCGGGATCGTGGACGCGGTCGCCGACGCGGATGATTTCCGCTGGGCGGCTCTGGCCGGAGCGGACGGCCTCTCGGAGCGCTTCAAGCCGGATCCGGCGGAAATCGATTTGGCCGCCGGCTGGTTTCATTCGCCGTCGGCGGCGGTTTTCGAGCGGAGCGCGGCAGGACTATGGCCGGGAGCAGGGATTTTGACTGTTTCCGCCGATCCGGGCACCGGCCGTCCGCTCTCCGTTTCGTTTTTTGAGGGGACGGCGGCGGGTCTGAGGAATTTGGGACTTCCCTCCGCGCCTTTTGAATCCTGCGCCTTCCTTCCCCGGCCGCGGAGTCCGGAACGGATTTCGGCTCCCCGCCGGCCTTACGCCGTCGTTCACCCGGGAGCGGGGAGCCGCCTCAAGCGCTGGCCGGGCGGTCGTTTCCGGCAGGCCGTCGGATCGCTGGCGGCCTCGGGACTTTCCGGGGCCGTGGTCCTGGGCGAGGCCGAGTCGTCCTTGAAGGTCCAATGGACCGCCGGCGTCCTCCCCCCGGGATGGCTTCTTCTCGACCGGCCGGCCGTGCCGGAGCTCGCCGCTCTCCTTTCCGAAGCTTCGCTCTATCTGGGCAACGATTCCGGCGTGACCCATCTGGCGGCCGTCCTCGGCGTTCCGGGAGCGGCGGTCTTTCGGGAAGAATTCGCCGGGGCCTGGCGGCCCGGCGGAAAAATCACGCAGGTTTCAGCCGCCGACGTGCGCGACATCCCCGTCGAGGCGGTGCTTTCGTCGCTTGATTTGCCGGCCGGCCGGACTTAAAATAAACACAGATTCTCCTTTGCCGGCTGGGGAGAGTTCCCTCATCATCATCACCCCCTTTTGCTGATCAGCCGGCTTTCCTTCCCGCGATGGACCATCCTTCCGCGCCGGCCAGAGCCTCTTCTGACGCGCGGATGCCGTTTATGGCATAATAAACTAGAGGGCTTGCTGGAACGGCCCGGGCGAGGACAGGATGAGCGATAAAGCCGCGTCGGCGAATCTGAGCGTTTCGGCCGAAATGAGCGAGATCGACCGGCTTCGGGACTTTCTCAAAGACCGGCTCCGGGGCGTCCGGATATCCGGAGACGATTTGTTCCGCCTCGACCTGGCCCTTTTTGAAATCCTGGTCAACATCGTCCGCTACGGGTATCCCGACGGGGCCGGCGAGATCCGTTTGGACATCCGGGTCCAGCCGGACGAAATCCGGCTGGAAATCCGGGATCATGGAATTCCATTCGATCCCCAAGCGGTTCCACCGCCCGCCATGGACGAAATCCTCTCCGGCAGGAAAAAAGGCGGGCTGGGGATTCACCTGGTCCGCAACCTCACCGATGGAATGATGTACCGGCGCGAAGGCCCCGAGAATGTCCTGGTCCTTCGCAAGTCCATCTCCGGAGAGTGAGGGCTCTACTCCCGAACGGCGGCCTTTTTCCGCCGGTGCTCCCGGGCGATCAGAACGCAAAGAAGAATCCAGAGGCTTACTCCGGCCGCGTTGATCGCGGCGAATCCCTCGATCGAGAAAGACAGGGCGGCCGTCCCCGCCCAGACGACTCCGGCGCAGAGGGCGTCGCCGGCCCGGACGAAGAACGTCTC
>JAAZPG010000116.1 GCA_012797375.1 Acidobacteriota bacterium | reverse complement strand
CCGACGAGGACGAGGCGTAGACGATTTTCCGCGGCGGCCGTTCCTTGGCCGCCTCGAGGAGCCGCTGGGTGGCGGCGATGTTGTGATGGAGGTAGGAGGCGAAGCTCCGCCCCCAGCTCGCCCGGACCCCGGCCTGGGCGGCCAGGTGGTAAACCGCCTCGAACGGGCGCAGCGTCCGGTTGAGAGGCAGATCGTTGAGATCGGCCTCGATGAAGGTGAAGCGGCGGTCGGCCTGCAGGGGACGGAGATTCCGCCGCTTGATCCACCGGGGATAGTAATTCGTCAGGCAATCCAGGCCGCAGACGTCGCAGCCTTCGTCCAGCAGGCGCCGGCAGAGGCGGGACCCGATGAATCCGGCGGCTCCCGTGACCAGGACTTTCATCGCCGCTCCTTCCGGGCGGCGATGTCCCTCATCGTCCGGATGACCCCGGCCGGGTCGGGGCTGCCGAAGACGGCGTTTCCGGCGACGAACACCTGGGCGCCGTCCTCGCAGAGGCGCTCGAAGTTCTTGAGGTTGACGCCGCCGTCGATTTCGACGAGCGTCCGAAGGCCCCGTTCCTCGATCCGGCGGCGGAGGAGGCGGATCCGCTCGTGGGAAGCCTCGATGAACGGCTGGCTGCCGCGGCCCGGGTTGACGCTCATCAACAGGACGAAATCGGCGTCGGGAAGAATCGCCTCCAGGGCGGTCAAGGGCGTGGCCGGGTTGAGAACGACGCCGGCCTTGCGGCCGGCCCGGCGGATGGCCGAAACGTCGCGGTGGAGATGGGGGGCGGCCTCGACGTGGATCGAGATCCAGTCGGCCCCGGCCTCGGCGAAGAGGGGGATCATCGCCGAGGGGTTGTCGACCATGAGATGGACATCCAACGGGAGGGCTGTGACTTTTTTCAGGGCGGCGACATGGGCCGGCCCGAACGTCAGCATCGGAACGAAATGGCCGTCCATCACGTCGACGTGAATCAGGTCGGCGCCGGCCTTCTCGACCATATGGGCGGCGTCGGCCAGCCGGCTGAAGTCGGCGGAAAGAAGCGAAGGGGCGATCTGGATCATGTCAGCGGCTCACTTCGAAATGGATTTGGTTGCGCTTGAGGATCAGGGACCCGGCGACCGGGCTCTGCTTTAAAATCACCCCGGGGCCGATATCCGGATACCAGGCGTAGCTGACGTCGTATTTCAGGAAGCCCAGGGATCGCAGCTGCCGCAGGACGGAGTCCGCGTTCCGGGCGATGAGATCGGGCATGATGTAGCGGGGGTCTTCCTGGCCGCGGCTGACGAGAAAGTCCACCGCCGAAGCCCGGTTGACGACAGTCCCGGCCGGGGGGTCCTGGAAGAGGATGCGGCCGGCCGCGGCCTGCGGGGTATGGATCTGGGAAACGCGGCCCCGGCGCAATCCGGCCGCTTTGAGCAGTTGGGCGGCCATCTCGACGCTGCGGCCCTCTAGCCGGGGGACGACGATCTGTTCGTTCCCCAGGCTCACGACGACGCCGACCGTCCGGCGCGGCTTGACCCGGGATCCCTTGGCCGGATCCTGGGTCAGGATCCGCCCTTTTTCCAAGCGCGTGTCGAACCGGGAATCGACGGTCGCCAGGCTGATTTTCTTGGGAGCCAGGAGCGCCCGGGCCTCCTCCACGGTCTTGCCCGTGAGTTCGGGCAAATTGATCAGCTCACCCCGGTAAATGAGCTCGGAAAAGATGTCGGCCGAGGCGAAAAAAAGAAAAAGATAGAGAAGGACGAAAAGGAGGATGCTGTTCGCCTTCGTCGAGGAGGCCATTCACTTTCTGTCCCGGAGAGTCGGGAAAAAATGTATCATAAAGCATTCACCGGTGCAAACCGCCGCGCCGTTGCGCTATAATGCCCTGAAGAAAGCGAGGTCCGGAATGAATCCCTCTGATTTTCGCAGCGATACCGTCACCCGGCCGACCCCCGAAATGAGAAAAGCGATGGCCGAGGCGGAGGTTGGCGATGACGTCATCGGATTCGATCCGACGGTCCAGAAGCTGGAAGCCCTGGCCGCCGAAACCATGGGCAAGGAGGCCGGGCTGTTCTGCCCCTCCGGGACGATGGGCAATTCGATCGCCGTCAAGGCCTGGACCCAAGAACTCCAGGAAGTCATCGTCGAATCCCGGTCGCACATTTTCAACCTCGAATCCACCCACCTGACGTTCATCTCCCGGGTGACGCCGCGTCCGCTTCCCTCGCGGCGGGGGGCCATGGATCCGGCCGAGGTCGAACATTTCGTCAAGAAGCCGAACGTCCACACGCCCCAGACGACGCTCATCTGTCTGGAAAACACTCATAACAATTGGGGCGGGGCGGTCGTCCCCCTGGAAAATTTCAAGGCGATCCGGGAGGTCGCGGTCCGTCACGGCCTGCGGGTTCACCTGGACGGCGCCCGGATTTTCAACGCCTCGACCGCCTCGGGCGTCCCGGTCCGCGGCTATGCGGACGAAGTCGACTCGGTGATGTTCTGCCTGTCCAAGGGGCTTTCGGCCCCGATCGGCTCCATGCTTGTCGGGCCGAAGGAGTTCATCGAATACGGCCGGCGGATCCGGAAGGCCTTGGGCGGAGGAATGCGCCAGGTCGGCGTCATCGCCGCCGCCGGTCTCCTCGCCCTGACCCGGATGACCGGCCGCCTGGCCGAGGATCACCGCCGGGCCCGCCGGCTGGCGGAAGCCCTCTCGGCCCTGCCCGGAATCGTCCTCAACCCGGCCGAAGTGGAGACGAACATCATCATTTTCAAGTTCGAGCATCCGGGGCTTACGGTCCCCAGCTTGCTTTCGGAGCTGGAAAAGAGAGGCATCCGGGCTCTCGCCGCGCCGGGCGGCGTCGGCATCCGGATGGTCACCCACAAGGACGTCGACGACGCGGACGTGGACGCGGCGATCGGCGCGTTCCGGGACATTCTCGGTTGACGGGCGGTCTCGGAGGACAATTCATCCGTGAGGAGTTTATGAATATGACGAAGCCCAAGTCCGCTCGGCCGGCGGCCCTGATCGCCGCCGTCTGCATCCTGTTGGCCGCGGCCGCCGCGGCCGAGGCCCGAATCGTGGGTCCGGCCGAGGCCCGGACAGCGGCCGCCCGCCTTCTGGAATTCGAAAACGCCCGGCCCGATCTCCGCCTGACGCCGGGCGTGTTCGCCCTCGGCCGCGTCGAGCCCCTGCTCCGCCGCGGCCGTCCGGTCGCCTACCTGGCCCGGCTCGAGCCGCGGGGATTCATGATCCTGTCGGACATCACCGAGGGATCGCCCCAGGTGTTCGTCTCCTACGAGGGAGATCCGGACCGGATGGCCCGGATTCCCTACTTGGCCCGCCTTCTCGACCGCCTCGACTATGCCAAGGTCCAGCTTCGTTATCTCCCGGCGTCCGGGCCGGCGGCCGCAGGCCGCGGGGCCGCGGAATCGCCGGACCGGGAAGCGGTGAATCGGAACGAGCGGCGCTGGGAAGCCCTGGGACGCGGCGAGGTTGCCGCCGCCCGTTCCGCCGACGGATCATCGTCGGCGGAGGTCACCCCCCTTCTCGCAACCAAGTGGAACCAGGACACGCCTTTTTGGAACTATCCGCCCCGGGTGGGCGGCGAGCCGACCCCGGCGGGGTGCTCGGCCGTGGCCATGGCCCAGGTCATGAATTATTGGAAACACCCCGCCCAGGGCCAGGGGAGCCATTCCTATACATGGAACGGCCAGACCCTCAGCGCGGATTTCAACCATCCTTACCATTGGAGCTTGATGCGCGACACCTACTACGCCGGCACTTACACGGCCGCCCAAGCCGACGCCGTGGCCCGGCTCTGTTCGGACGTGGGCATCTCCATCGACATGCAATATGCGGTCGACGGTTCGGGATCTTACATCAACGACAACGACGCCCTGACGGCGTTCTTCAAGTACAGCCCGGACGCCCATGAAACCGACCGGGCGGAAGCCGGAAGCTGGGAAGCCTGGTTCGAAGTCATCCGGCGGGAGGTGGAGATTCACCAGCCGGTGATCATGGCCATCTATAACCGCGCCGAGGAGTCCGGCCACGCCGTGGTGGCCGACGGGTACCGGACCTCGCCGTCCAACCAGCTCCACATCAACATGGGCTGGGGAGGATTCGCCGACAACTATTATTCCGTGGACCACATTTACCATTTCGGCGACGCCGAGTGGGACTACGCCGTGATCGGAATCCATCCGATGCGGATCAAACTGACGCTGAAGGCGACGGAGGGAGGCACAACCGTCCCGTCACCCGGGACGTACGTGTATCCCTACGGCACGACCCAGATCGTCCGGGCGACCGCGGTCCCGGAGACGCATTATGCCTTCACCGGCTGGACGGGCGACGTCTCGGGGACGCAGAATCCCGTCGACATCGTGGTCGACATGGAAAAGACCGCCACGGCCAACTTCCTCCGGAATATTTACGCCCCCCTGAGCGCCTCCGGGCAAAAGATCCTCAACCGTTCCTTTTCCCAAGCCGAGTACATCAACCTGATCACCTTCGAGCCCAATCCGGATAACGTCGACATCAAGTTTCACCGGCTCTACGAAGTGGAGGGGACGAAGAGGACGGAGATCGCCCTGCTCGAGACGGCCGTCGAGTTTCAACACCGCGGGGTGCTTAAGGACAAGACCTACACGTACCATATCGTCGCGGTGAACAGCGCCTCCCGGGAAGGCGCGCCCGCCGTCCTGGTCGTTCAGTAGATCCATCCGTTTTTTCCCGTGACCGGCGCGGCCTGAGCCCGAAAGAATGAATCCGTTCCGATGTGAGAGGAGAAACATGATGAAACCGAGAAGCGTTGTCTGCCTGCTGACGATGGTTTTCACCCTGGCGTCGGCCGCCTATCCCTGCACGATCATCGTGGCCGGGAAGAAGGCGACGGTCGATGGATCGGTGCTCAATTCCCACACCGACACCTGCAATAATTCCCGCCTCATGGTGGTGCCCGGGCGGACGTTCCCGAAAGGAACGCTGGCGCCTCTTCATTGGGGGATTCAGGATGTCGCGCTTCCCCTGGGCGATTTCGGCGAGGTGATCGGCCGCATCCCCCAGGCGGAGCGGACCTATTCCTATATCCACTCCGGCTACCCCCACATCAACGAACACCAATTGGCCATCGGCGAAAGCACCACCAGCCAGAGGGAGGAGCTCCGGGTCGAGCGCGAGGGGGCCAAGCAGATCATGACGGTCGAGCAAGCCATGGCCTTGGCCCTTCAGCGCTGCAAGCGGGCCCGGGAGGCCGTGGCCATGATCGGGGAGTGGATGGAGACCTACGGCTTCCTCCCTTCCTGCGGGCCCGAGTCGGAGGACCTCTGCATCGCCGATCCCGACGAGGCTTGGATCATGGAGATGTTCAGCGTCGGCCCGGGCTGGGAACCGGGGAAGGGGATTCCCGGAGTGATCTGGGCCGCCCAGCGCGTGCCGGACGACGAGGCCGCCATCGTCCCCAATTGGAGCATCATCAAGGAGATCGACCTTGACAAGCCGGACTGGTTCATGGCTTCGAGCAACTATCAGCAGTTCGCGATCGACCGCGGCTGGTACGATCCGGCGGCCGGCAAACCGTTTGTTTGGCAGGAGATCTACGCCCCCATTCCCCGGGAGTGGGCCACCGGGCGGTTTTGGCTGTTTTTCCAGACGATCGCGCCCCGGCTTCGCGCTTGGCCGGAACGGCAGATCACGGGCCCCTTCAGCGGGATCGATCCCTACCACCAGTACGTCGAACCCCTTTCGCTCTATCCCTTCTCGGCCAAGCCCGAAAAGCCGCTCGGCGTCGAGGATCTCATGAAACTCCAGCGCTCGGTCAACGAGGGGACCATTTATGACATGACCGCCGATCCCGACTGGCTGATCCCCGACGGCCAGGGGGGGATGAAGCTGAGCCCCCTGACCACGCCGTTTCCCACCCGCCCCATGCGGGAGCTGCTGAAAATTTCCTCGCGTCGCAACGTCGCCCGCGGCAATTACGGAATGATCGCCCAGCTCCGGGGCTGGCTTCCCGATCCCATCGGAGGGGTCTACTGGGTCTATCTGGACAATCAATACACCGGCATCTACGTCCCGATCCACGCCGGCGTGGAGCGGATCAATCCGCTCTACAGCACCTACGACCCGGACCGGTTCAGCGAAGACTCGGCCCGCTGGGTGTATGACTTCGCCGAGAATCTCCTCTATCTGAAATGGCAGGAGGCGATCCGCGACCTGCGGGCCGTCCGGGATCCGCTGGAGAGAGAGTTCCTGGAAAAATTGCCCGAGGTCGACAAGAAGGCCTTGGAGCTGATGAAGAAGAACCCCGGCCAAGCCCGGACGTTCCTGACCGAATCCGCCTGGACGAACATGGACCGGGCCGTCAAGGCTTATCGGGAACTGCGCTCGACCCTGATTTCAAAGTATACGAACAACAAGCAGGGATCCTAAGCGTCCCCGGCCCTCTTGTCGCGGCGGCCGGCGCTTCCCGGGACGTCGGACGTGCCCCCCGGCCGCGCGGCGGATCAATCCGCGGCCAGGCCGGCGGCTTCGGCCAGGATTTGAGCCAGGTCGCGGACGGCCACGTCGGCCCGGTCCTTGTCGACGAGGGCGTCGCGGAGCATCGTCAGGCAGAACGGACAGGACGTGGCCACCGCGGCCACATCCGCCTCCAGGATCTGGCCGGCCCGGAGATGATTAATCCGGGTTCCGGCCGTTTCCTCCGTCCACATCAACCCGCCTCCCGCGCCGCAGCAGAGGCTGTGTTCGCGGTTGTCGGCGAGCTCGACCGGGGGAGCCCCGGCCGCGGCCCGGAGGACGGCCCGCGGGGCGTCGGCCAGGCCGTTGTGGCGGGCCAGGTAGCACGGATCATGGTAGGCGATCCTTGTCCCGGTCCCCGGGGCCGGTTTCAACCGGCCGGAAGCGATCAGCTCGAGCAGGAATTCGGAATGGTGGCGGATCTCGATGCGGGGGAAATGGGCCCGGGCTTCGGGGCTCAAGGAGGCGAGGCCCGAGGCCAGCCGCGGGTACTCGTTCCGGAAGGCGTTGTAGCCGTGGGGGCAGGTCGTCAGGATCTTCCGGACCTTGTGCCGGGCGAACGTCTCGATCGTCTCCGCGGCCAAGGATTGGAAGAGATATTCATGGCCCAGGCGCCGGGCCGCGTCGCCGCAGCACTTCTCCTCGGTCCCGAGGATCGCGAAGTCGACGCCGGCCGCGGTGAGAAGCCGGGCGAAAGCCCGGGCGGTCCGCCGTCCCTCCTCCTCGAATGAGCCGGCGCAGCCCACCCAGAAGAGGTATTCCGCGTCCGGGTGATCGGCGATCGTCCGGAGATTCAAGCCCTCGGCCCAGCGGCCGCGCTCGGCGAACCCGACTCCCCAGGGATTGGCGTTCGTCTCGAGGTTGCGAAACAGGGCGTTGAGCGGGGCGGGGAACTTGCTTTCCATCAGGACCCGGCTCTGGCGCATCCCGACGATTTTGCGGATGTGCTCGATCTCGACCGGGCAGACGTGCATGCAGGCGCCGCAGGTCGTGCAGGCCCAGATTTCGTCCTCGGCGTGGACGTCCGGGACGAGAGGCTTCTGGGCGTCCCGGTCGCGGGCGAGGACGGCCTTCCGCTCGGCCAGGAGGTTCTTCTCCATGTCGACCAGGATCATCTTGGGCGATAGCGCCTTGTCCGTGCGGGACGCCGGGCAGGCGTCCTGGCATCGGCCGCACTCCATGCAGGCGAAGGCGTCGAGATTGTCCTTCCAGGAGAAATCGGCCGCTTTTTCGATCCCGAACGTCTCGGAGTTTTCAAGATCCAAGGTCGGGATGATCCGGCCCGAGCCGGGTTGCCGGACCAGCATGCCGAACGAGCCGGCGAACATGTGGAGATACTTGGAATGGGGGACATAGGTGATGAAACCGAAGACCAGCAGGATATGGAGCCACCAGCCGGCGTGCTCGTGGGCCGCGACGGCCGCCGGAAGCACCCCGGCTCCCCGGATCGCGTCGGCCAGGAGGTTGCCGAGGGACGCGTACCCCCGGGCTCCGCCGCGGGCGGCGATGGCGAAGGCTTCATAATAAAGGAAGCTGGCGGTGACGAGGATCAGGAAGGCGTAGATCACGGCCGAATCGAGCGGGGTTGTCCGGTAGGCCTTCGGCCGGAGGAGAAAGCGGCGGACGATGAAATAGAGCGTTCCGGCCACGACCAGGACGGCCATCACGTCGGTCAGGAGGGCGAAGAACATCCGGAAACGGCCGTGACCGAGAAGGCTGAAGCCGGAAAAGAATCCCTCGAGCGTATGGTTGACGGTCAAGGTATCGAAGGTCAGGGCGCTGTAGAAGATGAAGACATGCATCAGGCCGGTGAACGGCCGCTCGTTTTTCAAGGTGCAGCGCTGGAGCAGGATCTTGCCGAGGGCGGCGCCCAGCCGCCGGACCGGGCGGTCGGACCGGTTCTCCGAATGCCCGGCCGCGATGATCCGGATGCGGAGGATCATCGGCCGGAGGAACAGAACCGCCGTGGCCAGGACGGCCAGGGCGAACAGGGCTTTCTCCAAAGGGGGGAGCATGCGGCCTCCTCAAAAAGCGAAGTGGAAACCCAGCCGGAAAATCCGGGGGGACTGGATGCCGGTCGCGTACCGCAGGGGGAACTCGGGCCCCGTCCACGGGTTTTCGGACGTGGCCTGGTGCATGTTGAAGAGATTGAAGACGTCGAACATCAGCCGGATCGATCCAAAGGGGAACGGAATGATTTTTTCCAGCCGGAAATCGGCGGTCAGGTTGAATTCATACCGGGCCACCCCCCGGCCGTGGGCCTGGATCATGACCGGGCCCTGGTTCAAGCCCTCGACGATGATCATCCGGGTGAACGGCTGGCCGTCGTAATACTTGACGACCAGGCCGGCCCGCGTCTTGAAGGGAAGCTCGTGGCTGATCCCCAGGCGGATTGTGTAGGCCCGGTCGAAGCGGGGACGTCCCTGGGCGTTGATCCCGGCGTTCGGATTGTCGTAGAGCGGGCCGATCATCCCCTCGTCGTTTTCCCAGGCCGTGTTCCCCGGGCCGTTGGTCTGGAACGCCCGGGTGGCCGTCATCGCCAGGAAGAACAAGGATTCGTCGGTGGGCCGCTTGAAAAGAATGAAATCAAGCCCGGCGTAGGTGGATTTGCGGGAACCATGGCCGGGATTCGAGAGAAGATGGAAATCCCGGCCGAACGTCTCCGGCCGCTGATCGTAGACGGTGAACTCCAGATCGTCGATCGAGCCGGGGATCCGGTCGTCGCCGATGTCGAAAAAGGAAACGGGATCATAGGCCGCGCCCGGCACGCCGGTGTTGACGGTCTCCACGAGGTTCCGCGTTTCCCGGAGAAAGCCGGCCAGCGACATCATCCAGCCCCGGCCCATTCCCCGGATGAAGGCGAGGGTCAGCTCATCCGTATAGGGCAGGCGGAGGTTTTCGTCGATCCCCCCGTAGCGGGGACCTTCCCGGCGGAGAAGCGGTCCGCGCTCGTCCTCGCTCCAGCCCGCGTCGCCGTCGGCGTCGTTCCAGCGGAAAGCCAGCCGGCCGGGAGCGGCCGGATCCCCCCAGGCCAGCCATGAAAGAGGAAGGGTCCAGAAGTACCGGACGACCGAAAGCCGGACGGCCGAGGAGCCGGCCGCGGACAGAGGGACGCGGAGGGCGAAGCGCGGGGAGAAATTGAGGCTCTGGATCGAGCCGCCCCCGCCCCGGCCGTAGACGGCGGCTCCGTGGAGGCCCAGGGACAGCGAGACGCCTCCGGCCAGGTTGATTGTGTCCTGGACGTAGGCGTCGAGGCCGGCCGTCTCTTGCCGGTGGCGGAACGGCGAATCGAAGACGAGGGCTTCCAGCGGGCGGCCGTCATAAAAAACAAGACGAAGATCGCCGGGAACGGAAGCCGCGCTCTCGGACCCGGCGTAATGCAGCCGGACGCCGTATTCGAAAAGATGATGGGTCCGGACGACGTTGCGGAAAAACGACCGGCCGTCGAAAAACACCGAGGCCCGAACGCGTTTTTCGTCCCCCGTTTGGGCGGCCGTGCCCTCCGGGATGTTCAGGAATTTCTCGATTCGTTGGACGCCGGAGGCTCCGTTTTGAAGGTCGTCGTTCCATCCGGCCAGGCAGAAGCTCAGCCCGTAGCGGGAGGAGGATCGTCCGCCCGGCCGGGATTCGGAGAGGATCTGGACGAGATGGCGGCCTTCGTTCCTCCGGACGGTCGTCTCCGGGGGAACGCCGCCGGCCGCCCCGGCCGACGAATGGCTTGCCGCTTGGCCGGTCCAGAAGAGCCGGAGGCGGCGACGGTCGCCGTCCCGGACGAGATGAACCAGGCCGGAAACCAGGCTCGATTCGTCGAGCGGCTCATAATCGGCCAGATCGCGGGCGGCCGTGTCGACCGCCCAGGACGTGAAATACGTCCAGCGCCCGCCGAAAAGGGGACCCGAAAGCCGCAGGGAGACGTCCATCAAGCGGTTGAAGGTGTCGCTTTCCGTCAGGCCCTCTTCCCGGAGGGCGGGGGTGATGTTGGACGAGGCGAAGGACTTGTCGAGATAAAATCCCTGGACCGCGCCATGGAAGGACGACGTCCCTCTAAAGGGCGTGAGGTCCACCGTCGAGCCCGGGGTCAGGGCCTGGATCGGGACGGCCGAATCGGTCAGGAAAAATGATTCCAGGGCGAACAGGTCGGGGACGACGAGCGGAGTTCCCCCCTCGAACGGCTCGGTGACGTCCTGTCCGTTCCAGAGGAAGACGTTCTGCGTCCAGGAGGCGGCGCCCCGGGAGCCGAACAGCGAGGGGACCGCCTCCCACATGCCGCCGACGTCGATCCGGTCGGCGGTGGCGGTCGAGGCCTGGTTTTCGATCAGCGAGTCGACGGAACGGCCGGTCGGCAGGCTCTCGATCTGGACCGCCGGAATGAACACGCGCCCGTTGGGGAAGAGGTCTTCCCTGACGGCCGCGGATCCCGTCCCGGCCCCCGTTTTCTCCAAGGTGAAGGCCGCGAAGACCCGGCCGTCCGGCTCGCAGACGACGCGGGGGCGGACGACGGCCGCGTAAAGAGGGGCGGCCGCCCGGATCGCGTAGGCGCCGGGCCGGAGCCCGACGAGGGCGTACCAGCCGGCCGCGTCGGCGGAAACCGAGGCCTCCTCCTCGAGGTCCTCGCCGGAGACGGAGACCACCGCCCCGGGGATCGGCCGTCCGCCGGCGTCGAGCACCCGGCCCCAGACAAGCGTCTCGGCCCCGGCTTCGGCCGGAGGAGGGGAGGCCAGGAAGAAAAACAGGCAGAGACAGGCGGCGGAATAAATCGAGATTCGGATTTGCGTTCGTGTTTTCGGCAAAGCCATCGTATTTTCTTCTGAAGGCCTCCGGTTGTCAACGAAAAAGGAAAGAGGCCGGGAGTTCGGAATCTCCCCGAGCGGCCAAAAGATTGAAAATATCGGCGCGGTCGGGTATCTTAGCGTTTCCGCGGAAAAGAGAAAACGACGACGGAGGACAAGATCATGACTCTCACAAAGGACATCGCGGTGATCGGGGGCGGGCCGGGAGGATACGTCGCGGCCCTGCGGGCGGCCCAGCTGGGGAAATCCGTCGTCCTGTTCGAGAAGGAATGGATCGGCGGGACTTGCATGAACGTCGGCTGTATTCCGACCAAGCACCTGCTCCACCAGACGAGCCTTCTGCGCGCCCTGCGGACGGCCAAGACGTTCGACGGCCCGGCCGGCGAGGTGACGTTGAACTGGACCCGGGTGCTGGAAGAGAAACGGAAAGTCATCGACCGCCTCGTCCGGGGAGTCGAATTTCTTTTGAAGAGCCATAAAGTCGAGGTCGTCAAGGGGACGGCGGTTCTGGGCGGCGGACGCCGGATCGTCGTTCGGAACGGGGAGGGGGAGGAGCAAGCCTATGAAGCCGGGGCGGTCATCCTGGCTCATGGAAGCCGTCCGGCCGAGCTGCCGTTTCTGAAGTTCAACGGAACGGACATCCTGTCGAGCACTGAAATGCTCGACCTGGCGGCCCCGCCCAAATCCCTGGCTGTCATCGGGGCCGGGGCGATCGGCCTGGAAATGGGGACGATCTACTCGCGTCTTGGGACCGATGTGACCGTCCTGGAGATTTTACCCTCCGCCCTGCCCGGCTGCGACCGGGAAATGGGCCAGCGGTTCGAGCTCATGTTGAAAAAGCAGGGCCTCAAGGTTCTGACCCAGTCCCGGATCGAAAGCTGCGAGCGCGGTCCGGACGGCCTGGTCGTTCTCAAGGGCACGAGCCTGAAAACCAGCGCCCCGTTCGCCTGCGCGGCCGAGAAGGTCCTTCTGGCCGCCGGCCGGCGGCCGAATTCCGGCGGGCTCTCGGAAGGCGCCTCTCCGGTCGCCCTCGACAAGAGGGGCTTTGTCCGAGTCAACGAGCGTT
>JAAZPG010000115.1 GCA_012797375.1 Acidobacteriota bacterium | reverse complement strand
GGCCTCGGCCTTCCCGGCGTGGAAATCCGGGCGGCGAGCCCGGCCCTCCAAGGCGCCCGGACCGTTTTTTCGGGACGGGACGGCTCGTTTCATTTCCCCCTCCTCCCCGTCGGGACGTATTCCCTGACCTTCAAGCTCGCCGGCTTCACCACGATCGTCCAGGAGGCGGCCATCGTCCGGCTCGGCTTGACGACGACCCTGACCGTCCGGATGCCCCAGGCGGCCTTGGAAACGGAAGTCGTCGTCACGGCCGAAACCCCGCTGATCGACCGGTCCTCCACCGACACCTCCACCCGGCTGGGGGCGGCCGACCTGGAAAAAATCCCGGCCCAGAACCGGACGGTCGTGGACGTCGTCAAGTTCACGCCCGGGGCGGCCGGCATCCGGGCCGACACGCGGCGGGGCACGTCGACCGAGGGTCAGCCCAGCTTCCGCGGGGCGGGGGCGGAGGGCAACAACTGGGTCATCGACGGCCTGGCCGTCAGCGGAGTCCGGATGAAGGATTCCGGGGTCAATCTTAATTACGATTCGCTCGAGGAGATCCAGATCATCTCCGATCCGTTCTCCCCCGAGTTCGGCTCGTCCTACGGCGGCATCATCAACATGGTCACGAAAAGCGGGGGAAACCGGTTCCACGGCGAAGCCAGCCTGCTGATCGAAAACAGGCATCTTCAGGCGGCCCGCCAATCCCAGCTTTCGGTCGTCAGCGAGCCGGACGCCTTCAACAACACGAGCGCTTATGTTAATCTCGGCGGTCCGATCCTCAAGGACAAGCTTTGGTTTTTTCTTTCCAACGATTACCAGTCGCTGACCGAGGAGACGAAGGAGGCGGCCTTCGGCTACCTGGCCGTTCCGGGCGGACGGAGAACGATCGGCCGCGACAACATCTTCGTCAAGCTGAGCTTCGCCCCTCACGCCGATCACGGCCTTTCCCTGACGTTCCTCCGGGACCAGTCGTTTCCCCAGAGGGGAGGGATCGGGCTTCCCGAGATGAACGAGGAAAAGCGGGTCCGGGACGCCATGTTCCGCCTCAACTACCGGGGCATCCTCAGCCCCCGGACGTTTGTCGAGGCCGGCCTGGGCCGGGTCCGGCGGGACCTGGACACGACGCCGGTCGACGGCGATCTCGGGCCGGCGATGTACTACGTCAAGGACCTGGCCCGCAACGTCCATAATTCCTACGGCAACGTGATCGACGACGAGCGGCGGTTCGACGCCCAGGTGAAGATGACCACCTACTTTGAAACGCCGCGGTTCGGCCGCCACGAGATCACGGCCGGGTTCGAGTACTACGACGTGTCTTCGGATTTCGAGGTGGATTTCAGCGGAAAGAACGAGGATCTCTTCCCCGGCAACGGCTTCGATGTCGGCACGAAATACATCTTCGAAACCCGGAAGGGCGGCGTCGGGGTTCCGTCCGGCTTCTACGAGTACGGGCCGTTCGATTTAATCAACGCCTCGAGGGGGATCGGACTTTTCCTGAAGGACAAGGTTTCCTGGGACCGCTTCACCCTCATGGCCGGCCTCCGCGCTCAAACCCAAGCCTGCTTATCCGATACGGGGGAGACGCTCTGGAGCTGGGGCCTCGGGGATTTTCTCTCTCCGCGGGTGTCCTTCACGGCCGATCTGACCAAGGACGGCCGGAACGTCCTCAAGCTGGCCTGGGGGCGGTTCAGCGACATGATCACGACGATGGCCCTCGGCTTCTTCAATTCCGGAATGGTTCCGACCTATCGTCTCTACCGGTGGGCCGGGCCGGAGTCGCCCGGCGAGGCCGACGTCCACAATCCCGACTTCTGGGCCTTCGAAATCCAGCAGAGCCAAAAATTCGACATCAATCCGCGCCTCAAGCCCGATTTCCAAACGCGCTGGCTTGTCGAATTCGACCGCCGGATCGGGCCGTCCTGGGCGGTCCGGGCCCGTTTCGTCCGGACCACGGCCGACAACCTCCTCGAGCTCCTGATGATCTTCGATCCGCGGACGATCTACCGTTTCCTCTACGACAACTTCGAATACAAGCGCCGGGATTACACCGGATTGGAGCTGGAAATCACCGGGTCGATCGGCCGGCGCCTGTTCCTCAACGCCTCCTATGCCCGTGCCCTGGCCCGGGGCACGAATCCCGGACAATCGGAGACCGGCCGATGGTCCGAGGAGGAAGGCAGCACGTATTACCTGGGGATGTTCGGAAACCATATCTACGTCCCCGACATGCCCGAGCTGGCCGCCCTGAAGGCCTGGGCCGATGCCGCCCTGGCCGGGCTGGGCGGCCGGAACATCGGCGATGAGGGCTGGTACGGGCGTCTCCCGTATTCCGTGGATCACGACGTCAAGCTCAACGCCGTTTACAGCGCCCCGGCCGGCTTCCAGATCGCCGCCGCCTTCGAATTCATTTCCGGCTACCCCTGGGAAAAAACGGGCTACGTCCCGTTTTTCGGAGGATATTACGCCTT
>JAAZPG010000114.1 GCA_012797375.1 Acidobacteriota bacterium | reverse complement strand
TCTTCTACGCCTTGAACGAGTATTACCGCCGGGTGGAAGGAGGCTCGCCGGATTTCCAGGCCCGCCTCTCCCTGGCGG
Organism: Acidobacteriota bacterium; assembly: GCA_012797375.1. Lineage (GTDB taxonomy): Bacteria > Acidobacteriota > Aminicenantia > Aminicenantales > UBA4085 > JAAZPG01. Next base: position 11,268 of record JAAZPG010000114.1, on the reverse strand, counting down.
CCAAAACCCTGTTGGAGGAAAGCTTCCGGCGTCCGGAGACCGACTTCCGGGCGACCGTGCCCTTGACGGCTTTCCCCCATGACCGGGATCTTCCCTTCCTGGCGGAAAAGACCGGGACGGGGCTCCTCTATTACAGTCTCCGAATGTCCTACGCTCCTCAAAAACCTCTGCCCCCGCGGGACGAAGGCTTTGCCGTTTACAAGAAAATTGAAACGCTGGACAGCCGGCCGACGGCCGACATCCGGGCCGGGACGCTGGCCGTGGTGACGCTCGAAGTCGCGGTTCCCAAGGAGAGCCTGTTCGTCGTCGTCGACGATCCGCTCCCCGCCGGATTCGAGGCCGTCAACGCTCATTTCCGAACGGAAAGCGAGGAGGGCTTCCGCAAGCTGGCCGCTCTCGAGGGGGAGGCCGGCCGGCCCTGGTGGGAAGGGTTCCAGCACGTCGAGATGCACGACAACCGGGTGCTCTTGTTCGCCGATTCCCTCCGGAACGGCATCCACCGCTACCGGTATCTCGTCCGGGCCTTGACCTTCGGCGATTTCGGCGCTCCGGGGACGCGCGTCCAGCAGATGTACGCTCCCGAGATCTTCGGCTTGAGCGCGGAGCAGGCCGTCAAAATCGTCAAGTGATCCGGCGCGGGGGGCGGATTGCGGCCTTGGCGGTCCTGGCCGCCGTTTTGTCGCTGTATGTCCCGATCCCGAAGAGCCGGTTATCCCCCCTGCCCGTCCTTTCGCTGAACGTCCTCGACAGGGCCGGCCGGCCGCTTCGGGAAATACTCTCGGACGAGGGCGGGCGCTGCCGGTGGATCGGCCTTTCGGATATTTCCCCGTGCGCCGCCGGAGCGGCCATCGCCGCCGAGGACCGCCGGTTTTTCTTTCATCGCGGCGTCGATCTCCCGGCCATCGCCCGGGCGGCTTTCCAAGCCCTCCGCCGCGGCCGGGTGGTGTCGGGCGCCTCAACCATCACCCAGCAGGTGATCCGCAACATCTACCGCTTCCGGCGGACGATCCCGGCGAAGATCGCCGAGGCCTGGCTGGCCGTCCGCCTGGAGCACACCTTGTCCAAAGGTGAAATCCTCGCCCAATATCTCAACCGCATCTCCTACGGCCGGCAGGCATACGGAATCGAGGCCGCCTCCCGGTTTTACTTCGACAAGCCGGCCTTGGACTTGAGCCCGTCTGAGGCGGCTTACCTCGCCGCCCTCCCCCGCTCGCCCGGACTGTTCGTCCCCGAGAGGGACGCGTCCCTTCTTCGAGCCCAGAGAGACGCCATCCTCCGGAAGATGGCCCGGAACGGATTTCTCCCGGCCGGCGCCCTTTCCCGGGCTCTGGCCGAGCCCCTCCGCATAACGGCCGTCTCCCGGCCGTTTCGGGCGCCTCATTTCGTGGAATACGCCGTTTCGCGCCTTTCCCCGGCCGAGCGGAGCTCGTTTTCGGAAATCCGGACGACCCTGGACCTTCCCCTCCAGATTAAAATCGAAGCTCTTCTCGCCGGCCATGTCCGGACGCTTGAAAAAAGAGGTCTGACCAACGGGGCCGTGGTCGTTCTGGAGAACGATACCCGGTCCGTTCGGGCGATGGCCGGCTCCATCGATTATTTCGACGAGCGTCGCGACGGCCAGGTCAACGGGGCGATCGCCCTGCGCCAGCCGGGATCCGCCCTCAAGCCCCTGACGTATGCCCTGGCCCTGGAAAAAGGAATGACCGCGGCGACGTTGATCGATGACGCGCCGACCGAGTTCGGCTCGCTGAACGGATCGTTCGCTCCGGAGAATTACGACGCGCGCTTCCATGGTCCGGTCCGTCTTCGCAGCGCCCTGGCCAGCTCCTACAACGTTCCGGCCGTCGCCGTCCTGAGCCTTCTCGGGCCCGACCTGCTGTTCCGGAAGCTCCAGGAAATGGGATTCCGGAGCCTGCAGAAGGATCCGTCCCACTACGGCGTCGGCTTGACCCTGGGGAACGGCGAGGTCACGCTTCTGGAACTGGCCCGGGCGTATGCCGCTCTGGCCCGCGGCGGTCTCTATGCCCCCGACCGGACGATCGAGGCGGCTGTGCGGAAAGACGGCCGATCCGGGGCGGACCAGGCGGCCCCGGTCGAAATCCGGGTCTTTTCGTCCGCCGCCTCCTTCATCGTCACCGATATTCTCTCCGACCGCGACGCCCGTGTCCCGACGTTCGGATACGGCGGCCCCTTGAGCCTTCCCTTCCCGGCCGCGGTCAAGACCGGAACATCCAAGGACTTCCGGGACAACTGGACCGTCGGATACACTCCCCGATACACGGTGGCCGTCTGGATGGGGAATTTCGACGGATCGCCGATGCGGAACGTGTCCGGCGTCACCGGGGCCGGCCCCCTCTTCCGCGATGTCGTGCTGCTCCTTGAAGGTTCCGAACCGGATGTTCCATTCGCCGAGCCGCCGGGGCTGATCCGGGCCGACATCTGCCCGGTTTCGGGCGAACTTCCCTCGCCGGACTGCCCGGCGGCCGTCACCGAGATGTTCATTCCCGGCACGGTGCCTCGGACGAAATGCCGGTTCGGACATCAGGAGGCGTCGGGAGGGCCGGGCGCCCTGCGGGTCGCCGGGCGTTCCTCCGAACCTCTCCAGGTTGTATTTCCCGCCGACGGGGATGTCTTCAAAATGGACGCCGTCCTGCGGCCCGAGTTCCAAGCCTTGACGCTGCGGGCCCGGGTGGAGGCCGCTCCGCTTCCCGACACCGTCACCTGGATCATCGACGGCGTTCCGGAAGCCGTCGTCCGCCGTCCGTTCAGTCGGTCCTGGAAACTCAGGCCGGGATCGGTTATCATCAAGGTCCGGGCGGTTCTGAACGGCCGAACCGTCGAGAGCCGCCCGGTGAAAATCCAGGTGTTATCCTGAGGTTTCGATCGTGAAGCGACGCGAAGCGCTGGCCGTTCTCGGAACGTTTCCGCTCCTCGCCCGGTTCCCATTATCGTCCCCAAGGAGTGTCCCCATGAAGAAAGAAGTAAAAACCGCATCGGCCCCCCAGGCCATCGGACCCTATTCCCAGGGCGTCATCGCCCCGCCGTTCGTCTTTTGCTCCGGACAAATCCCTCTCGATCCGGCCACCGGCAAGATGATCGAGGGCGGGATCGAGGAACAAACCCGCCGGGCGCTGAAGAATGTCGCCGCCGTTCTCGAGGCGGCCGGCAGCTCGCTGGCCAAGACCGTCAAGACCACCGTGTTCCTCCAGGACATGAATGATTTCGCGGCCATGAACGCCGTTTACGCCGGCTTTTTCCCCGCTCCGCCCCCGGCCCGGGCGGCCGTTCAAGCGGCCCGCCTGCCGCGGGACGCCAAGGTGGAAATCGAAGCGATCGCCCTCTTGGATTGAGCCCGGCCGCTTACTCTTCTTTTTTCAAAGTTTCGAGAAAAGTCCGCAGGTCGGACGGCAGGGGCGCCTCGAATTCAAGCCAGGCCCCGGTCTCCGGATGCCGGAAGCCCAGTATCCGGGCGTGAAGAAAGAGCCGCGGGATATCCCGCCGGGATCGGCCCGTTCCGTAAACCCGGTCGCCGGCGACCGGATGGCCTCCGGCCGCCATATGGACGCGGATCTGATGCGTCCGCCCGGTATGGGGACGGACCTCGACAAGATCGAAATCCTTGTATCGGGCCAGAACGGTATAGTCCGTGATCGCGATCCGGGGCTTGCGGCTTTCGATGGAGAACTTCTGCCCGTGGCGCGGATGGCGGCCGATCGGCTGGTCGAGCGTTCCTTCCCTTTGAGCGAAATGGCCCCAGAGGAGAGCCAGGTAGATTTTTTTCACTTCCCGCTTTTTGAACTGTCGCTTGAGATCGTTATACGCCTTGAGGCTCCGGGCGGCCACGATCGCCCCCGACGTGTCGCGGTCGAGGCGATGGACGATCCCCAAGCGGTCCTCGGGACCGATGCCGCGGACTTCCGGAAAATGGTACAGGAGGGCGTTGACCAGGGTTCCGAAGCGGCGGCCCGCGCCTGGATGGACGAGCAAGCCGCTGGGCTTGTTGATGACCGCCACGTCCGCGTCGGCGTAGAGAATATCCAGGGGGATGAACTGGGGTTCCATCGGCGGCGGCGGCGGAAGCTCGACGTCGGCCTCGACCACGTCCCCTTCCCGGAGGGCGTAGCTGGGCTTTTTGAACGTCCCGTTGACCCGGACCTGCTGCTTGTCGATGAACCGCTGGAATTGGGCCCGGGTGAAATCCCGGATCTGGCGGCAAAGAAAGACATCCAGCCGGACGCCTTGCCCGAAGCCCGGAGCGATGCGGAAGATCCTTTTAGCCACGCGAGGAGCGTTTGGCGAACACGCGAAGGAGGATCAGCCCGGCGGCCAGGGCGACCAGGCAGAATCCCTGGGAAACGGACAGGCTCAAATAAGCCGAGGGGCCTTCAAAGAGGTAGCCGCTGGCGGAGTGATCGCCCCGGAACATCTCGGTGAAAAACCGGATGACGGCGTAGTTGATCACGTAGAATGAAAAGACCCGGCCGTCGGTCTTGTTCCGCCGGAGCAGCAGATAGAGAACGAGGGCGTTGCCGAAATTCAGGACCGCCTCGTAGAGTTGAACGGGGTGAAGGTCCTGGTGGATCGGCACTCCGGTCAAGGAATGGGCATAGGCGTCCTGGAAATTCGCCGCCCAGGGCAGGCGGCAGGCCCGGCCGTAGCAGCAACCGGCGAGAAAACAGCCGATGCGGCCGAAACCGTGGCCCAGGGCCAGGGCGGGGGCGACGACGTCGGCGATTTTCCAGGTCGGCAGCTTGTATTTCCGGAAATACCACAGGGCGAAGAGAACGCCGAAAGCCAGTCCCCCCTGAAAGACGCCGCCCGAACGGGCGATCCAGAGAAGCTCCTTCGGATGGGAGGCATAATAAGAAAAATCACCGAGAAAGAGGATGAGCTTCGCTCCGACCAGGGAAACGATCATGATATAGAAGGCGGCGTCGATCAGCCGGTTGGCGTCGAGACCGCGGCGGCGGGCTTGCCGGTAAAGCAGTCCTAAGCCCGCGGCGACTCCCAGGGCCATGAAGAAACCGTAGGAATGAATCGTCAGCGGACCGATTTTAAACAGGATCGGATGCATGCGGCCTCCCGAAAATGACGCCGGCGATCAAGAGGACGGCCCCGATCGTAATGCAGGCGTCGGCGACGTTATAGGTCGGCCAGTGAAACCGGCCGGCGTGCATGTCGACGAAATCGATGACATATCCCCGAGCGAGCCGGTCGACGATGTTCCCCAGGGCTCCGCCGGCGATCAGGGCCAGGGCCAGGCGGACGAGCCGCTCCCTTTGGGCTGTTTTGGAAAAATAATAGATGACCAGGCCGAGGGCGGCCGCGTTGAGGACGAGGAGGATGACCGTCATCCAGGGCTGCTTCATCTGACCGAAAAGACCGAGAATGGCCCCGCTGTTGCGGATATGGGTCAGGTCAAGAAATCCGGGAATGACGGGAAGGGAGCCGTAATAAGGAACCGTCCTCACGATGACGGCCTTGGTCAACTGATCCAAAAGAATGATCGCCGCGGCCAGGACGGCGTGAAGTCCGTATCGGCGCATCACGTCCTCACGCTCCGGCCAGGACGTCCGCGCAGCGGCGGCACAAATCGGGATGATCGGCCGAGCCGCCGACGGAGATCCGGTAGTTCCAGCACCGGCTGCATTTCCGTCCGCCGGCTTTCTCGATCCGGACGCCGGTCTCCTTCCCCGTCGTCCGCTCGACGCGGACCGAGGAGACGAGGCAAAGGGCGGCCAGGAGATCGCCTTCGGCCTCGATCGGCCCGGCCTCGGTCTCCGGGACCTGGAGGACGACGCTTCCCTCGAGGGCGTTGCCGATCCTCTTGGATTCCCTGGCTTTTTCCAATTCCTTGAGGACTTGATCCCTCAGAGCCAGGAGACGCGTCCAGGTCTTGCGCCGGGCGTCGGGAAGCCACGTTTCGGAAAAATCGGGGAAATACGCCAGGTGGATGGATTCCTCCTTGTCCTTGAAGCCCGGCATCGCTTCCCAGGCTTCGTCTGTGGTGAACGGCAGAAGGGGGGCCAGGAGGCGAAGGGAATCCCTCAGGATCCGGAACAAGGCCGTCTGGGCCGAACGGCGGAGACGGTCGTTTTTCCCCGAGCAGTAGAGACGGTCCTTGAGGACGTCTAAGTAGAAAGCGCTCAAGTCGACCGTGAAAAAGTCATACGCGGCGTGGAAAACCGAATGAAATTCGTATTCATCGTACGCCCGGAGGATCCGGCGGCCGACGGCTGCGTTTTGTTCGAGGGCCCAGAGGTCGAGCTCCTCCAATTCGGCGGCCGGGAGGGCGTCGCGGTCCGGGTCGAAATCCTGCAGGTTTCCGAGGAGGAACCGCCAGGTGTTCCGGACTTTCCGGTAAGCCTCGACGAGATGCTGGACGATCGCCCGGCCGAAGGGGGCGTCCTCCTTGAAGTTGAGCATGGCGATCCACAGACGGAGGATCTCCGCTCCGTTCCGGCCGATCACGTCCCGCGGCTCGATGACGTTTCCGGCCGATTTCGACATCGCCTTTCCCTCCTCGTCCAGGACGAAGCCGTGGGTGATGCAGGAACGGAAGGGCGACGCGCCGGCGGTTTCGACGCCGATCAGCAGCGAGCTGTTGAACCACCCCCGATGCTGGTCATGGCCCTCGATATAGACATCGGCCGGCCAGGGCAGGTCGGCCCGCTTCCCCAGGACGCGCTGGCTGGAGCCCGATTCGAACCAGACATCCAGGATGTCGTTTTCTTTTTCGAAGGAGCCGCCCCCGCAGGCCGGGCATTTCGTCCCGGCGGGAAGCAGGGTTTCGGCCGGCCGGGTGAACCAGGCCGCCGATCCCTCGGCCTCGAAAAGATCGGCCGCGTGCAGGGCGATCTTCTCGTCGGCGATCGTTTCGCCGCAGGCCGAGCAAACAAACGCCGGGATCGGCACTCCCCAGGACCGCTGGCGGGAAATGCACCAATCGGGCCGGTTGGCCACCATCCCGGCGATGCGCTCCTCGCCCCAAGCCGGAATCCAGCGGACCTTCTTGATCTCATCCAGGGCCCGGCTGCGCAAGCCGCCGCGGTCCAGAGAGATGAACCATTGGGCCGTGGCCCGGAAGATCACCGGATTCTTGCAGCGCCAGCAGTGCGGGTAAGAATGCGAGATCTCCCCTTCTCCGAGAAGCGACCCGCCGGCTTTCATATCGGCGTTGATGACCGCGTTGGCTTGAAAGACGTTCATCCCGGCGTAGCGGGGGACGTCCGCGGTGAACGCGCCCGTGTCGTCGACCGGCGTGTAGATCTCCAGGCCGGCGGCCAGGCCGGTCAAGTAATCCTCGTAGCCGTGGCCCGGAGCCGTGTGGACGCAGCCGGTGCCGTCGTCGAGGGTGACGTAGTCGGCCAGGACGAAGATCGATTCCCGGTCGAGGAACGGATGGCGGGCCTTGAGGCCGGCGAGTTCCCGGCCCTCGATGGTCGCCAGGATTTTAGGATCGCGGAAGCCGAGGACCTCGGCCACGACCGGAACGAGGCGCTTGGCCGTCAGAAAAGCCTTGCCCCCGGTCTCGAAAACGGCGTATTCATGCTCGGGATGAAAGGCGACGGCCAGGTTGGCCGGCAGCGTCCAGGGCGTCGTCGTCCAGATGATCACCGAAACGTCCTTCCCCTTCAGGGCCGGAGCCAGGGCTCCCAGGTCCGAAACGACCGGAAACCGGACGTAGATCGAGGGCGACGTCTTGTCCTTGTAAATGATTTCGGCTTCGGCCAGGGCCGTCCGGCAGGACGGGCACCAATGGACCGGCCGTTTCCCCTTGTACACGTCCCCGTTCTTAAAAAAGACGGCGAGACAACGGAGGATGTCCGCCTCGTAGGACGGATTCATCGTCAAGTAGGGCTCGGTCCATTCCCCGAACACCCCCAGGCGTTTGAAATCCTCCCGCTGGATGTCGATGAACTTCAGGGCATAGGCCTTGCATTCCTCCCGGAAGGCGGTCAGGGACAGGGTTTTCTTCTTTTCGCCGAGGAGGCGGTCGACGTGGATCTCGATCGGCAGGCCGTGACAATCCCACCCCGGGACGTAGGGCGCCAGGTATCCTTTCATCGTTTTCGATTTGACGATGAAATCCTTGAGGATCTTGTTCATCGCCGTTCCCAAGTGGATGTGGCCGTTGGCGTACGGCGGCCCGTCGTGAAGGACGAATGTCCGGCGGCCCCGCCGGGAGGCGATGATCTTTCCGTAGAGGCCGGCGTCTTCCCATTTGCGGAGCATCGCCGGCTCCATTTCAGTCAGCTTGGCCTTCATGGCGAAGTCCGTATGGGGGAGGTTCAGCGTTTTTTTGTAGTCTTTTTCATCGGCCATCGAATTCTCCGGTTTTTCCCTAGGCGGGAGTCCGTCCTCCCCGCCGCTTACCGCCGGCGTCTTTTCGGGACGCCCTATTTTATCCCCTGGGGGGGAAAAGTCAATTGAAAGGGAGTCTGAGCCGGCGTTCAGTCCAGGCGGTAATGAGCGCCGGAGGACACCGGGTTGGCGATTGCCGCCCGGACGATCATCAGGGCGACCTGCAAGCCGTGGCGGAGGCGGATGATGTCCGGATCGAGGATGGCTTCCCGGTAGAATTTATCGATGCGGTGTTCGAGATATTCCAGGTCGGCCTTGGCCCTCTCCAAGCGCTTGGTCGTCCGGACCAAGCCGGCGTAGTTCCACATCGTCGAACGGATCGTCAGCCAGTCCTGGTTGATCAGGGCCGGGTCGACTTCCTCCGGCTGGGGCGGGTAGTACCATCGGCGGACGTCGCTTTCTGAAAAACCGGTCGGCGGCGTGCGGTCCCCCGCTAGGAAACGGCCGGCCCGGGTGCCCCAGACCAGCCCTTCAAGAAGAGACGTGGAAGCCAGGCGGTTCGCCCCATGGAGGCCGGTGCAACTCGCCTCGCCGACGGCGTAGAGTCCGTGGAGGGAGGTTTTCCCCCACGTGTCGACGAGCACGCCGCCGCAGCAGTAATGGGCGGCTGGAACGACGGGAATCGGCTCCCGGCTGATGTCGATGCCGTAGCGCAGGCAGGTTTCGAAAATATGCGGAAACCGGATCTTCACGTCGACCTTGGCGTAGGAGGCCAGATCAAGGAGGACATGGTCGGCGTTGGTCAGGATCATTTCCTCGTAGATCGCCCGGGATACTTCGTCGCGGGGGGCCAGATCCTTCAATCCGCCGTATTTATCCATGAAGGTCCGGCCGTCCAGCGATTTCAGCCGGGCCCCTTCCCCCCGGACCGTCTCCGAGATGAGGAAGCCGTCGCAGTCCCGGTGATAAAGAACCGTGGGATGGAACTGGATGTATTCCATGTGGGCGATCCGGGCGCCGGCCCGGAGGGCCATGGCGTAGCCCGAGCCGACGGCCGTTTTCGGATTGGAGGTATTGAGAAAAACCGCCCCGCAGCCGCCGGTGGCCAGGACCGTCCGGCCGGCGAGGATCATTCGGACCCGGCGCGACCGGTTGTCCAGGACATACGCCCCGACGCAGGCCGGCTCCCGGTAATAGGCCTGAGGATTCTTGGCGTGGTGAGGGACGGTCAGAAGATCCACGGCCGTATGGTCGGCCAGGATGCGGACGTTCGGCCGGCGGGCCAAGGCGGCCAGGAAGGCCTCCTCGATCGTTTTGCCGGTCGTGTCCTGGACGTGAAGAATGCGGCGGCGGGAATGGCCTCCTTCCCGGGCGAAATCCAGCTCGTCCTCCCCGTTGCGGGAAAAGTCGATTCCCAGCTCTTCAATCAGGATCTCGTCGACCATCGGCTTGCTGTCCGAGACCAGGACATCCACCGCCTCGGGATTGTTGATGCCGTCCCCGGACTCGAAAATATCCCGGCGGAGCAGGTCCGGATCATCGTCCGGGCCGAGGGAAACGATTCCACCCTGGGCGTACCGGGTGTTTGATTCCTGCATGTCGGACGACTTGGAGATGACGAGGACGTCCAGGCCGGCCTTGGACGCGGCCAGAGCGGCCGCCGAGCCCGAAATCCCGCATCCGATGATCAAAACGTCGGCCTTCAGCCGTTCTTCATCCCCCGCCATGTCTAGCGTCTCCTTGTCGTCTTGATTTCAAGGCTGAGATCGACGGCCCGGGCCGAGTGGGTCAGCCGGCCGATGGAAATGAAATCCACGCCCGTCTCCGCGATCTGCCTGATGTTGTCCAGACAAACATTGCCCGAGGCCTCGATCTTGACCCGGCCCCGAAGGAGCCGGACCGTTTTTTTCATCTCCGGGATCGTCATGTTGTCGAGCATCACCCAATCCGCCCCGGCGGCCGCGGCTTCCATCGCCTCGGCCGCCGTGGCGGCCTCCACCTCGAGGCGGAAGCGCCGCCCCCAGGCCGCCCGAACGGCGGCCACCGCCGGGCCGACTCCGCCGGCGACGGCCAGGTGATTGTCCTTGACGAGGACCATGCTCGAAAGATCGCGGCGGTGATTGACTCCGCCGCCCCGGCGGACGGCGTATTTTTCCAGGTCGCGCAGACCGGGCGTCGTCTTCCGGGTATCGAGGACGCGGACCCCCGTTCCGGCGACGGCCCGAACGTAAGACTGCGTCGCGGTGGCGATGCCGGACAGGCGTTGGACGAAATTGAGGGCTGTCCGCTCGCCCCGGAGAAGAACGGCCGCCGGTCCCGAGATTTCACCCAGGACCTGTCCCGGGCGGAACGGAGATCCGTCCCGAAGCTTGCGCCGGACGGCGACCTTCGGATCCAGTGTCTTGAACACCCGGACGAAGACGTCGATTCCGGCCAAGACGCCGTCTTCCTTGGCCAGCAGAACGGCCGCCGCCTTCAGGTCCGGGGGGACGATCGCCGCCGTCGTCACGTCTCCGGCCGGCAGGTCCTCGGCCAAGGCCCGGTCGATCGCTTCTTGAACGTCCAATGTCTTCATTTTCCGGATTATAGGACTTCGGCCGAGGCCGGTCAAACCGATCCCCTCTCCCGCCCGGGAGGCGAAAAGAATTGACAGGCGCGGCGGCCCCATGGGAACATACCGCGTGTTCAAAAAACAGACGCCGCTGATTATCCTCTCCGTCGTTCTCTCCCTATTCTTGTTGATCGTCCTCTTCCGCCAAGTTTCCCTGTCCGAATTCACCGAAACGATGTCGGCCCTCTTTCTTCCCGCCCTCCTGGCCTATATGGCCGTCAGCTTGGCGGCGTCTTTCCTGAGAGCCTGGCGCTACCGGATCCTTCTCCAGCCGGTGGAAATCTCCTGGGGGGACATCCTGCTCGTTACCCTGGTCCGGAACGCCTTCGACGACCTCTTTCCCGCCCGCATCG
>JAAZPG010000113.1 GCA_012797375.1 Acidobacteriota bacterium | reverse complement strand
GAGCCCTCGACGGGCGGCGGCCTCGTCGGAAAGGCGCTCGGCGGGCTGTGGAAGAAGAAATCCGCTCCGGAAGAAGACAAGTCCCCTTCTCTTTCCTTTTACACGGAAGTCACGGTATTGAAGGCCGTCGACGTCGACCCGGCCTCGCTTCAAGTCCCGGCCGGTTACAAGCAGAAATAACGAGAGCCCGGTCCGGCCGTCACTCGCCGAACCGGTTCCACCAGGCGATTTCGTCCATCGATTTGCGGACCCGTTCGCGCGGCGGCCGGCGGGCGGCATAGCCCGCGGCGATCAGGGAAACGATTTTATAGCGCCGCGGGATCTTCAAAAAGCGCCGAACCGCCCGGACATCGAACCAGCCGATCCAGCACGTCCCCAGCCCCAGCTCCTCGGCTTGAAGGACGAAGTGCTCGCCGGCGATGCCCGCATCCAGGGCGTAATACGGGATCCCCTGGATGTGCTGACCCGTCCGAAGACCCACGTTCTCGATTTTGGACAGGAGAAGAACGAGAACGGGAGCCTCGGCCGCAAACCGCGTCGGGGCGTAGATCCCTGAAAAGGCTTTCCGGGCGAAGCGCGCCTTGAGCTCCGGATCGTCGATAACGAGGAATCGCCAGCCCTGGTCGTTTTCGGCCGAGGGGGCCAGCCGGGCCGCCTCGAGGCAGGCCGCGATTTTTTCCCGCTCGACCGGACCCGGCAGAAACCGGCGGATGCTCCGGCGGCTCTCGATCAGCCCTCTGAGCGGCGTCGTTTCGGTCATCTCGGTTCCTCCTCCACGGCCGCGGCCGGGCGGGATTCATATCTTGATATGGTCATCAACGGCGTATTCATGATGAATTTACACCCTTTGGGCAAGCCGATGGGACCCGTCGGCTCCGCGGCGCAAGGCCCTCGGCGGGGCGGCCGGCGCGGTTTAACATCCCGCTCCCGCGGCCCTTCCGGCTTTGAATTCACGCCGTTTATATCCCAGCCCCCGGCCGAATTCAAGGGCCGGGTCCGTTCCGGCCCCCGTTTACATGGCCCCCCCGATGTGTTATTCATACGTTGAACTCCGCCGGGGCGGATTTCGTATGGAAAGGAGGAGGTGTTCCATGAAAAAAACCGTTGTCGGTCTGTTGACTCTCGTTCTCTTGGCCGCATCCTTCACCGCTTGCGGGAAAAAGGCCGGAATCCCCGTCGCCGGCTCGGCCACGGCCGAGGATATGCTGACGCTTATCCCCAAAAACGTCCAATCCGTTTTCGTGATCGACGTTCACCGGGGGATGAACATCCCCTTCGTCGATAAAGCCTTGAAAACGGGCGAAGCGGCGGAAAAATACAAGGAAGCGATCGCTAAAATCGGCCTGGACCCTCAAAAAGACGTTTATTTCGCCGCGATCGGCATCGCCCAAACGGTCGACGCCGAGGGGAAATCCATCCCCCAAGGGGCCGGCGTCATCAACCTGAAGTATGATCCGGACAAAATCCTGGAACAGATCAAGAAGGAAAACCCTGAGATCAAGGAAGAGGTCTATGAAGGCGTGAAGATCTTCACCGTTCCGGAAAAAGAGGGAGCCCCCATGTTCGGCGCGTTCCTGGACGCCTCCAACGCCGCTCTCGGGACCGAAGCCGGAGTCAAGGCGGTCATCGACGTGATGAAGGGCAAAGCCGAATCGGTCGTGAAAAACGCCGAGATCATGAAGCTCGTCAAGACGGGCAACACGAAAGCCCTTGTCTGGAACATCACCACGTTCACGCCCGAACAGATCAACAAGATGACCGAAACCACGCCCATGCTCGCCAGCCTCAAGTCCCTCCAGGCGGCGACCATGTATATCGACGACAAGAACAAGGGCCTTCAGATCGAGATCAAGGCCCTCTCGTCGGACGCGGCCAAGAACAAGGAAATCGCCGACATGCTGACGGGCTTCAAGGCCCTCGGAGCGATGGGCTCGTCGGAAAAGCCCGAAATCGGCGAATTTCTCAACAAGATTGAAATCAGCTCCTCCCCCGACAACGTCAAGCTCTTCGTCGACATGCCCGAGGCCCTCCTCGAAAAGCTCGGCCAGGACATGGAAAAACAGGTCAAGAGCAAGCTTGAAGGCCTGAAGCCGGCGGAGGAGCCTCCGGCCGAGGACGTGGTCAAGGAAATCGATTAGGACGCGGTCGTCGACTGACGGCCCCCGGCCGTCATCGATCAAACCGGCTTTTCAAGCCGCCGGCCTCTTCGGGATAAGGCGCGGATCCCGGCGCGATCGCTGTTCCGCCGGGAGGGCGGAGTCTTGATGAAGCGGCCGGCGGCTTTCCGTCATCCAGGGCCGGCGGCCGCAATCATGATTCAAACGATTATAAAGGTTTGTTTAAGCCGAGTCAATATGTCCCCCTAACTGCCGAGCGAAAATGTCCCCTTCGAGCGGAGCAGGGGTTGTCTGGAGATAGATTTGGATGAGATGTCGAGCTCGATGGTCATCGCCGTGTTCACGGGGTTTCCAACCCCTCCAAGGCTCTCGCAGTGGGGTGGGGGCGTGACGAGCCAGTTGGACGTCTTCCTGCCAGACCGTCCAAGCCCCGTCCAGGTGCTGCCGCACCAAGACCTTTTGATGGGCATAAGAGCGTCGAGGCGAACCGGGAGGGATATCGATCGTCAGACGGCCCAAGCGGACGGTATTGTCGTTGGCCACGACCGCTTGGTAAGCGAAAGCGACCAGGCGATACCGGTCGGCGGCTTTGATGGGACGGAAAGCGGAGCCGGACTGTTGCGGGGCTATGGCGAAGCGGGCATTGAAGCGGGGGATGAAGGTTGTTTCCAACCAGGTGTTGGCGATCTCGATGTCGGTAATGCCGGCCAAGGCCAGTTCCGCGACGAGCCGGTCCTGGAAGGTCCCTCCCTGACGTTCGATTCGGCCTTTAGCTTGGGGCGATAAGGCCGCCAGGGCTTCGATGCCGACTTCTTCCAGGACCCGGCCGACATGGGTGGGGAAGCGGATTCCGGCCAGTTCCTCCTCATGGCTCCAGTGAGTATCCGTACGAAAGAGCGCCGCATGGCGGTCCTGATAGATAGCGACGGGGATGCCGTGGCG
>JAAZPG010000112.1 GCA_012797375.1 Acidobacteriota bacterium | reverse complement strand
GGAATCCCCGGTTCATTTCCGTTTCGAGACTTCCGAGTTCTGTTTCCGTCATTTTTATCGCCTCGTTTTTTCTTTTACACTCTCGCGAACGGTATCGTGTGATAAACAATACTATATAAAACACAGTAAGTCAAGTCAATTCATTTTATTCCCCGGGGAAAGGCGGCTTGGGGTGTTTATGACGGCCGGAGCGGACATCCGTTGGATGCATTATTTCCCGGATTTGGCTTGGAAAGCCGGTGAGGGCCGCCGAGACCTGATAAAACCCGGGCCCGGCGGAGAGGAGTGTTTCTTGAACATAGACTCTTTGCCTCCCGGCCGAGCCAAATGAGAAAAATCCGCGTTGAATCGGGCGCGCGGGCGAGGGCTTTCCCGTCCACGTCGCCGTCCTCCGCGCAAGGGGGACGAAAGCCAGAATTATTTTGCGGCCTGTCCTCCGGTGGTTTGACAGCCCCGCGGACGTGTGGCAGGATGAATCCGCCGGAGCCGCCGCCGGCGGTTCGGCGGAAGAAATTCAGCCGTTTTCCGAAGGAGCCGTCATGCTCGACGTCATCGTGAAACTCGTCCTGGCCGTCGTTTTGGGCGGGATTATCGGGTTGGAAAGGGAGTTCGGCCAGAAGCCGGCCGGCCTTCGGACCAACATCCTCATCTGCGCCGGCTCCACCATGATGATGGCCCTCTCCGGCATCATCCTCGGCGGAGCCCCCGTCGGGTCGGCCGACTCCCTGCGCATCGCTTCCAGCGTCATCACCGGCATGGGCTTCATCGGGGCCGGGACGATCATCCAAGCCCACCGGCACGTCCACGGGCTGACCACGGCCTCGACCTTGTGGGCGGTCGCCGGGCTCGGCCTGGTCATCGGGGCGGGATATTTCTTAATCGCCGCGATCTACACCGGAATCCTGACGATCGTTCTCCTGAGCTTCCCCCTGGTCGAACACCTCGTCCCGCACCGGTCCATCGTCCGTTACAATCTCCGGGTGGCCGGGATCGAGGCGGTGGACGAGCTGCGCCGGCTGGCCTCCGCCACGGGGGAAAAAGTCGACGAAATCTTCTTCCGCCGGGATGCGAACGGGGCCGTTCTCGTGTTCGTCATAACGGAACGCCCCTCCCGGGCCCGGTCCTTCAGGGATAAAATCGCCTCTCTGGGGGAAATCGTCGAGATCCGGATCGATTAACCCTTGTCCGGCGGCTCGTCGATCGGTTTTTCCGTGGTCGGATTACGGAAGGCCTTCCAGGTCCAAATCCGGGTTTCCCCGTCGACGGCCGAACGGATGGTCCCGTTGATGGACCGGCCCGCGAGCTTGCCTTCAAAGACAAAAGCCGCCGGGGAGCCGGCGACGACGGCCTCGAATCTGAACCGGACGATGTCTCCCTGGATTTTCGCGTCGGCGATCGCCGCCTCGGTTCCGCCGATTTTCACGGTTCCCTTGGCATACTGATATTTCTGGACCAGATCGGCCCGGACGGTCGTTGTTTTTCCTTTGATCTTCATCGTCCAAGTCCAGGCGCCGCTGGCGTTGGCCGGGATCACCCAGAGATACACGTCATGGCGGACGCCGTCCACTTCCACTTCCGAGGAAGCGTCCGGCTTCCAGTTTTCCATGGCGAAATTGTGCGAAACGACCCGG
>JAAZPG010000111.1 GCA_012797375.1 Acidobacteriota bacterium | reverse complement strand
ATAGAAGGTTTGGGGAAATTTACCAAGACCGGTTCTGCTTTATTGATTATGGCCATCGCCGGAGGAGCCTTGCTGCCGCTGGCTTATGGAAGAATGGCAGATATAGATTTTATCGGTGCCAGAGAAGCCTATTGGATCTTGGTCCCCTGCTATTTATTTATTCTTTATTACAGCGTTTATGGACATAAACTGCGGAGTTGGAAACGCTAAACGACATCATCTATGAACAGCTTTATCATCAGAAATGCACAAGTAATTAATGAAGGAAAGATTTTTTCGAGCGCGCCCTCGCCATCCTCGACCCGGCAGGCCCAGCCGCCCTTTCGGACCGTGAACCGGAGAAGACCGGCAAGCTCCGGGTCCCGGACCCGGACGATTCCCGTGGTTTCTCCGCGGGCGATCTCGACGATCCCCGCGCCCTCGGCCGCCTCAAACCGGCCGAAAGAGCCCGGGGTCAGGGCGAAGTCGATCTTCACTTCCGGCACGTGCCAGGCGCCGAGGATCTTGACATCCGCTCTCCCCCGGCCGCGGATCTCGGGAAAGGTGAAAGGCATCCGGAGGGCCAAGGACGTGAAAGCGCGGCCGCGCGGGATATCGGTCACGTCCCCGCTGATTTCGACCTGAGCCTCGCGGCCGATATCCAGCCTCCCGTCGACCCGCATCACCGCGAAATTCGACTCGATTCTCTCCGAGGAAAACACGACCTTCTTGGCATGGTCCCAATGAAGGCGGAACGGCCCCCGGAACGGGAATCGGCCGTTCCGTTCATCCGCGGGCTCGTCCCGGAATTCGCCTTGGACCTCGAGAGCCTCCGGAAGCAGCGTGAACTCCCCCCAGACCGGGGAGAGGACCGGCCAGGGAATTCCGATTTCCTTGATCAAGGGATCGACGTGAACGCCCCGGACCCGGCCGGCGAGCCGGCCGCCGCCGAACGTGAGATCCAAAGACTCCACCGGCGCCCACGGCTTGGAAATCTCGAGGTTGATTTTTCCGACCCCGGCGGAAAGAGCGAGATCGCCGGAAACGCGGCCGACCGTCTCGCCGGTGAAGGTCATGTCCCGGCTTTCAAAATCCGCGGTCAAGCGCGATTGCCCCGTTTCGCCGCGGACGAACCGGGCCGTCCCGGCGACCCCGCCCGTCCAGTCGAACGGCAGGTTGAAGGCGTCGGCAACGAGAGCGACGGGCCCCCGGACGGTCGCCTGGATGTCGATGACGGGATTCTGCGGATGGATCAGCGTTCCCCGGGCCTTGACGAGAAGGTCCGGATGATGCACCGTCAGCCGCCGGAGAATCAATTCGTCGCCCCGCGCCTCAAAGTACACGTCCGAACTCCCCTCAAGGGGATGGGCGATCGCCGGAACGTTGATGGAATGGGAGGCCGCCTCGGCCCGAACGACGAACGCGTCCTTGGATTGGCGGAAATACGCCCGGACGTTCCTGGTGATCAGGCTGGCCCCCCGTCCCCAGAAGCTGATCTCCCCCTCCTCGAGCACGCCGTTTTCGACGAAAAACGGAAGCCGGAGAGTCAGGGAGGGAGGTTTGGCGTCCCGTCCCGGTTTTTCATAGATCCGGGCGGTCAGCCCGCGGATGAAGACATTGAAGGCACGGTTGTTGCGGAGAATCGACCGGAAGGGGATCTGGAGCACGATACGGTCGATGGAAAAGAAGGGGTCCGATTTCAGGGAATGGACGTTTTCGAGGACGGCCGTGGGCGGCAGGAAGGTCAGCCGGAGACGGTCGTAACGCATCACCGGGTCGATCTGCTTGCGGATCTGGGAGAGGATGACCTTGCGGACGACGACGCCTCCGCCCGCCAAGCCTCCAGCGACGGCCAGGAGGGCAATCAAGGATTTCAGCTTCCGGCCAATTTTCATCGGTTTCCGCCCGGCTTACCGCGCAAGAAAATATATCATGTTCATTGGGAAAAAGGAAAAACGCCCGGACGCCCGCCGGCCGCGGTTTACGCTTCGCCGTGAATCCGGAGGACGCGGTTTCGGAGCGTTCCGATCCCCTCGATCTCGACCTCGACTTCGTCGCCGGGAACCATCGGGCCGATCCCGGCGGGAGTTCCGGTCGCGATCACGTCCCCGGGAAGGAGGGTCATGACGTTCGAAATGAAGCGGACGAGGTCCGGCACGCTGAAAATCAGGTTTCGGGTGTTGGAGGACTGCCGCAGCTTCCCGTTGAGGCGCGTCCGAATCTCCAAGGCCGAGGGATCGAGACCGGCGGCGATCCACGGGCCGATCGCGGCGAACGTGTCGAAGGACTTGGCCCGGGTGAACTGCTTCTCCTTGTCCTGGAGATCGCGGGCCGTCACGTCGTTGAAGCAGGCGTATCCGAGGATGAAGGATTCAACCGGATCGAGGGCGGAAAGCCGGGAAGCCCGCTTTTTCATCACCACGGCCAGCTCTCCCTCGTAGTCGACCCGCCGGGACATCCGGGGATAGACGATCGCCCCGTCCGGACCGATGACCGCCGTGGACGGTTTGAGGAACAGTAGCGGCTCTTCCGGCAGCGGCTTGCCCCTCTCCGCGGCATGGTCCCGGTAATTGAGCCCGACGGCCACGATCTTGGACGGCCCGACGGGGGCGAGAAGCTGGACTCCGGCCAGGGGAATCGGCTCCCCGCCGACGACGAAATCGGCGAAAATCGATCCCTCGATGGGAATCAGGCGGTCGTCATCGACGGCTCCGTGCAGAACGCGATCCTTGAACCGGGCGCGAGCGATTTTCATGATCCGGCTCCCTTTCCCGTCTCGGTCAAGACTTCGGACCGGCCGCTTTCATTGCCCGTCCGGTCGAGGGCGGAGACGGCGTACTGGTACCGCCCGCCCGCCTCGACCTGGTCGTCGGTGAATGTGTTCTCGCTGATCGGGGCGGGCGTCATGAGGGAAAAACCGGTCTCCCGGGGCCCTTTCCGCCAGACCCGGTAGCCGGCAAGATCGGTCTCCGGTCCGGGATCCCAAGATAAGGTGATCAAGCCGACGGCCGTCACCGAGATGAGGCCTTTCGGCCGGGCGGGCGGAAAGGAGTCGGCCGGGGTCACTTCGAGAGCCTCGGAATCGCGGCTCTCGATGAACGGCTCTTTCTCCCCCGCGACGGCTGAAACGCGGTAGGCATAGGAAACGCCGAAGCGGAAGGTCCGGTCGGCGAACGGCGGCGCCGGCACCGGGGTTTCGTTCAACCGGACCTCCGGACCGCCGGCCGAGCTCCGGTACACGTTGAAGCCTTGCCGCGGCGGCGTTCCGGCGGCGTCCTTCGGAACGTTCCAGCCGAGCTCGATCCGGTCCTCGAACACCCGGGCTTTCAGGCCTCCGGGCGGGGCCGGCGCCTGCAGGGGCAGCCAGCCCGCATACGCGAATTTCGACGCGCCCCGTCGTCCGGCGGCCACTCTCACGCCGAAAACCAGGCGGGCCGCGGCCCCGTCCTCCGGGGTCATCTCCCTCTCCCAGGAGAATTCCTTAAGCGGGGGAGCCGCCGGCGGCGGAACCGCCGCCGTCCCGGCTTGAAGGGGACGGCCGTAAGAGTCGAGGACGGACAGGAGAACGGCCTTGGCCGTGAATTCGTCTTCATCCTCCCAGGCCATGGGAAGGGCCGCTTCGGCGGCCGCGTTCCGCATCAGCCAGATTTCCGTCCGCGCGTCCGGAGGCAGGGCCCGGCCGTCGATGTACGTCGCGGGGGCGGTCCACCGGAGCCGCAGCGTCGCCCCCCGCTGGCCGGCGGCGAGCGAGGCGACGGGTTGGGGGATGCGGGTCAGGGGCTCGAGGATGGGTCCCTTGCGGCCGCAGGCGGCGGCCGCCAGGATCGCCAAGCCCAGGACCGTCGCCGGCCGGATTTTGCCCATCAGAGGATGAACCGACGGAGGTCGGCGTTTTTGACGATGTCCTGGAGGGCGTTCCGGACGTACGTCCGATCCACCGTGATCTTCTTCGCGGCGATGTCCGGCGCCTGGAAGGAGATCTCCTCGAGGACTTTCTCCATGATGGTGTGAAGGCGGCGGGCCCCGATGTCCTCCGCCTCGCGATTGACGTCCTCGGCCGTTTGGGCGATTTCGTCGATCGCGTCGGCCGTGATCGTGATCTCGACGCCCTCGGTCTCCAGGAGCGCCTTGTACTGCTTGATCAGGGCGTTCTCGGGCTCGGTCAAGATGCGGACGAAGTCCGCCTTATTGAGCGAGGTGAGTTCCACCCGGATGGGGAAGCGGCCCTGAAGCTCGGGGATAAGGTCGGACGGCTTGGCCACGTTGAAGGCCCCGGCCCCGATGAACAGGATGTGATCCGTGCGGACGAGGCCGTAGCGCGTGTGGACCGTCGTTCCCTCGACGATCGGCAGGAGATCGCGCTGAACGCCCTCGCGGCTGACGTCGGGCCCGCGGCCGGATTCCCGGCCGGCGATCTTGTCCAGCTCGTCCAAGAAAACAATGCCGGAGCGCTCCACCCGCTCGACGGCGAGACGGGCGACCAGGTCCATATCTACCAGCCGCCGCTCCTCCTCGTCGAGAAAATACTCCCGGGCCTCCGAAACTTTGACTTTGCGTTTTTTCGTCCGCCCGCCCATGAATCCCGGCAGGATTTCCTGGATCTGGAGACCGATTTCCTCGACCCCCTGGT
>JAAZPG010000110.1 GCA_012797375.1 Acidobacteriota bacterium | reverse complement strand
CCCTTCACCTCCCGCATGGGAGTCTCGTCCGCTCCGCCTGTTTCCCGGACCTTCGACCGGCGCAGCGTCCGGATCTCGTGCTCCTTCTCCTTCAGATGCTCCTGGAGCTTGGCGATCTGGGCCAGGAGATCCTTCCGGGAAACGCTCAGGACCGCGGCCGCCGCATGGATCAAGCGATCATTTTCCTGGATATATTCGATCGCTTCCTCGCCGGTGAGGGCCTCGATCCGGCGCATCCCGGCGGCCACGCTCGATTCGCCGACTATTTTAAACACGCCGATTTCGCCCGTCGTCCCGGCATGGACTCCGCCGCAGAGCTCCCGGCTGTATTCCCCGACCGAGACGAGGCGCACGCGCTCTCCGTATTTCTCCTCAAAGATGGCCATGGCCCCGGAGCGGAGGCCCTCCTCCAGAGACATCTCGTCGATGCCGACCGGGAGATTCTCCCTGAATTTCTCGTTGACGATCGTTTCGACGCCGGTGATTTCCTCTTCGGCCAAGGCTTGGAAATGAGTGAAGTCGAAGCGCAGCCGGTCCGGTCCGACCAGCGAGCCCGCTTGTTTCACATGCTCCCCGAGAACGCTCCGAAGGGCGGCGTGAAGAAGATGGGTGGCCGTATGATTGGCCCGGGTCGCCGCGCGCCGGGCCTCGTCGACGGCCGCCGCGACCATGTCCCCCTCGGCCAGGGATCCCGAAAGCATCCTGATCTTGTGGCTCCGGAGATCGGGCACGGGATAATAGGCGGTTTCGACGAGGGCTGAAGCATGGCTTCCCTTGATCAGCCCGGCGTCACCGACTTGGCCGCCGGCCTCGGCGTAAAAAGGCGTCAGGGAAAGAACGGCTTCGCCCGTTTCTCCTTCCTTGATCGCGTTCACCCGCTTCCCCTCCTTGAAGAGAGCGAGGACCCGGCTTTCCGCGACCTCGCCCTTGTCGGCTCCGACATATTTGACCGAGGATGGGGAAATCCCCGCGTAGGCTTTCTTCTCTTTCATCCGGGCGTCCCCTTTCCAGGTCCGGCGGGCCCGCGTCTTCTGCCGCTCCAGCTCGTTCTGGAAAACGGCCTCGTCGACCGTGATCCCCTCCTCCTGGGCCAGCTCGCGCGTCAAGTCCAAGGGAAAACCGAATGTGTCATACAGCTTGAAGGCGGCCTCGCCGGCGAGAACGCGCGATCCTGCTTTTCGGGTCTCCCGGGCGAATTCCTGGAAATACCGGAAGCCGGACGAGAGCGTTCGGCTGAACCGCTCCTCCTCGGCCCGGCAGATCCGGGAGATCAGGGGCAGCGACGATGTCAATTCCGGATAGGCGTCCCTCATGATGCCGGCCACGACGCCCAAAAGGGCGTGGACGAACGGCTCTTCGAAGCCGAGCTTCTGCCCCTGCCGGAAGGCCCGGCGTATGAGTCGGCGCAGGACATATCCCCGGCCGTCGTTGGCCGGCATGATCCCGTCGCCGATGAGGAAGGCGATCGACCGGGCGTGATCGGCGATGATCCGGATGGAAACATCGGATTCGTCTCCGGACGGATATTCCCGGCCCGTCTTGCGGCTGACGTCCTCGATCAGGGGCATGAACAGATCCGTGTCCCAGTTCGACGTTTTTCCCTGAAGGACGGCCGTGAGCCTCTCTAATCCCATGCCGGTGTCGATGGAGGGCCGGGGCAGGGGCCGCCGCCCCCCCTTCCCGTCCTGCTCGAACTGCATGAACACAAGGTTCCACAATTCGACGAACCGGTCGCTGCCGCTCTCGATCAAGTCGCGCGGCGCGCCCGGTTCGAGAAGCGGGGCGAAATCATAGTGCAATTCGGAACAAGGGCCGCACGGCCCCGTGTCTCCCATCTCCCAGAAGTTATCCGTCGTCCCGAAACGGAAGACGCGATCGGCGGGGAGCCCGATCTCCTCCCGCCAGATCCGGTCGGCCTCTTCATCATCCTCGTAGACGGTGGCGTAAAGCCGGTCCTTGTCGATGTGATATACTTCGGTGATCAGCTCCCAAGCGAAGGCCACGGCCTCCTTCTTGAAATAATCCCCGAAGGAAAAGTTGCCGAGCATCTCGAAAAACGTGTGATGCTTAGCCGTCCGGCCGACCTGGTCCAGGTCGTTGTGCTTGCCGCTGACCCGCATGCATTTCTGGATCGAGGCGGCCCGGACATAGCTTCTTCTTTCCAATCCGAGGAAGACGTTCTTGAACTGATTCATCCCGGCGTTGGCGAACAGGAGCGTCGGGTCGTCCTTGGGCAGAAGCGAGGAGCTCGCGACGACTTTGTGTCCGCGCCGGGAGAAATAATCGAGGAACGTTTCCCGGATGTCCTGGGCGTTCATTCCGAATGGTTCTCCCGTTTGGCCGCGGCGTTGAGATCGCGTTCCATGTCCTCGAGCGCCAGCTCGGCGCTGGTCGTGATGCCTTTGACCCGGAGCTTGAAGTTGTCCGGGCTGGTCGAATAGCGGAGCCCCTGCTCGTAGGAAATCAGCTCTTTTTCATACAAGCTGTAGACGCTCTGGTCGAAGGTCTGCGTCCCGTACTGGGAAATGCCGGCGGCGATCGCATCGCGGATCAAGTTCGTCTTGTCCCGGTCGGAGATGCAATCGGCGACGTACGGCGTGTTGATCATGACTTCCACGGCCGGAACCCGCCCTTGGCCGTCCTTGCGGGGGATCAATCTCTGGGAGATGACCGCCCGGAGAATCGCGGCCAGCTGGTTCCGGATCTGCCGCTGCTGGTGGGGCGGGAAAACGCCGACGATGCGGTTGACCGTCTCGGGGGCGTCGAGGGTATGGAGGGTGCTGAGGACGAGATGGCCCGTCTCGGCCGCGGTCAAGGCTGTTTCGATCGTCTCCTGGTCCCGCATCTCGCCGACCAGAATGATGTCCGGATCCTCGCGGAGGGCCGCCCGGAGGCCGCGGGCGAAGGATTTGACGTCCCAACCGACTTCCCGCTGGCTGATGGAGCTTTTCCGGTCCCGATGAAGGTATTCGATCGGGTCCTCGATCGTGATGATGTTTTCGCGCCGGAGGCCGTTGATGTGATCGATCATCGAAGCCAGGGTCGTCGTCTTGCCGCTTCCCGTGGTCCCGGTCACCAGGACCAGCCCCCGGGTGTAGTTTGCGATTTTTTCCAAGATCTCCGGAAGGAGAAGCTCCTTCAGGGTCTTGATCTCGAAATGGATGATCCGCAGGGCGATGGCGACCGAGGATCTCTGGTAATAGATGGACCCCCGGAATCGACCGAAGCCGGGGAGGCTGTAGGCCAGGTCAATGTCCAATTCCTCCTTCAGGCGGTCCCGCTGGGACTCGCCCATCATTTCAGCGGCCAGGTTTTCCGTGTCGTCGATGGACAGGCGCGGGATTTTCTCCAGGACGACCAACTGGCCGGCGACGCGGACCTGCGGATGGGTGCCCGCCTTCAGATGAAGGTCCGAGGCTTCCATTTCAATGGCGATTTTCAGCAAATCATCGATATGCACGGCTCCTCCCTGGGTTCCACCCGGGCTGATTCCCGATTATCTTACCGGGATTGGGGAATCGGGTCAATCGACGCCGAGGCCGACGGCCGCTTTCTCCTTTTTCAGCATGCTTCGCCGCAGTAGGGGCACGTTTTAGCCCGGCCGGGAAGGTGCCGCCGGCAGTTCCAGCAAGTTGTCGTCGTCGCCGGTTCCCGGGCCCGGATCCGCCCGAGGATGTCGTCGATTTCGTTCTTGGCCGGCTTCTCCCCCTTGATCTCGTTCAAAGCCCGGATGATTTCGAAGGGACGTTGGAAACGGTCCTCGATCCGGTTGGCCAGGCAGCGCATGATGAGCGCGTCGATTTCCCGGGGAACCCGGGTGTTTTTCAAGCGGGGCGGCGTGATCCGGCCTTCCTGGGCGCGCTCCAGGATCTTAAACGGGTCGGGGTCCAGGATGGGCGGCCGCCCGATCATCATCTCGTACAGAATGCAGCCGAGGGAATAGATATCCGAGGCGTACGTGGCCTTGCCCATGAACTGCTCGGGGGCCATGTACGGCGGCGATCCGATCCGGGTCGTCGCATAGGGGACGTCCTGGAGCCAGGCCGAGGTTCCGAAATCCGTGATTTTCACCTGGCCTTCCTCGGAGACGATGATGTTGGAGGGCCGGAGGTCCCGGTGGATGATCTTGTTTTTATGGGCATGGTCGACGCCGGCGGCCAGTTGTTTCATCATGTCGATGGCCGCCGCGGTCTCCAGGACTTTTTCTTTCTGGAGAATCTTTTCCAGGGTCCGCCCGCGGACGTATTCCATCACGAAAAAGAATATCTTGTCGATCTTTTCAGCCGCCAGCAGCCGGACGATATTCGGATGATCCAGGACGGCCTGGAGACGCGGCTCCTTCAGGAGCTTATAAAGCTCGATGGATTGCTTATGGGGAACCTTGATCGCGACCTTGATGTCGAGCCAGATGTCCTTGGCCAGGTAAACCGAACCGAATCCCCCGCTGCCCAGCGAGCGGATGATTTCATATTTGCCGATTTTCTGTCCCTGGAGAAACATCCTTCACCAGTTCCATTCGTGGGCCAAAACCGCCAGGGCCGCCAAGGCGGCCGTCTCCGCCCGGAGAATCGTCTCTCCCAGGCTCACCGCTTCGAATTCCGCCGCCCGGATGGCCTCTTCCTCGCGGGCGCTCCATCCCCCTTCAGGCCCGACAAGAACCGTCGCCTCCGCCGGCGGCGCCTCTTCCCCGCCCCGCAGCGACTTGAGACTCATCCCGCCGTGCTCGCACAGGAAAATTCGCCGCCCGTCCCGGCCGGAGGCCAGGAAATCGGCCAGAGAGGCCGGGGCATCGATGAGCGGAACCCGGGCGGCCCGCGACTGCTTGGCGGCGGCCCGGGCGAGTCGCGTCCAGCGTTCCACCTTCCGCCGGGAATGGTCCCCGGCCCGGACGACCGACCGCTCGCTTTCGACGGGCGATATCCGGGACGCGCCCAGCTCGCACGCTTTCAAAATGACTTCATCCATCGCCCCGGTCTTGAGAAGGGCGGGCGCGAGAATGATCCGCGTCCGGACGCCGCGGGGAGGAAGGACCTCCAGAATCGAAAGGTCGATTTCCTCCTCCTTCTCCCGGACGGCGGCCGCTTCGGCTCGAT
>JAAZPG010000109.1 GCA_012797375.1 Acidobacteriota bacterium | reverse complement strand
CTGCCAGGGGTGCCTTTGGATAGGCGTTTAAGTACGGCCGGGACAGGTCGAAGCCCTGTCCGGGAATGGCTATGCGGCCCCTAAAAGCGCGGCCTTTTTGCTTGGGTTAAAACCCGCCGATTATCCCAAGGAGGCATTTCAAGCTTTTTCCTCTTTCTCCGCCCGGTCGAGGTTTTCGAATATGCGGCGAAGATAAGATTCGAAGCGCTCGATTTCCTCGTCTCCAAATCCGCGATAGTATAAATCGGTCATCTCCCGGGAGACGGCCGTATAGGCGCGCTCCAGGGCGAGGTCTTTATCCGTCCGCTCGATCAAAATCTGACGCCGGTCCCGAAGAGAAGGCCGGCGACGGACGAAGCCGGCCTCTTCGAGTCGATCGAGCATGCTGGTCAGGGTGGATTTCTCGAGGGACGTTCGTTCCTTGAGCGTTTGAATCGGGATGCCGTCCTGCTGCCAGAGGGCGAACAGGATCCGGCCCTGGGCGGGATTGATTTCGATGCCGGCGCCGCGCAGCCGGCCGGCAAAGACGCGGCCGGAGACTTGATGGATCCTGGCCATCAGGAAACCGCCCTGACGCAGCTTGTTCAACGTTTCCCGCTCAAGTCGAAAAAGTAATTCACGCTGCCGTTCCAACCCCGGCCGTAACGAGAATCAAAGCGAAGAACCGTATAGTCGGGATCCTCGGGTCCGGCCGGGTAATAGGTTTCCCAACCTGGACGCCAGAGCTCCCGGCGAAGGACCGGATCTTCATCAACCGTCAAATCGCCGGCGAGCATCAGGCTGAAGAAAATCTCCGGCCGGCAGAAAAACAGCGACGCCTGCGGCCGGGAGCGGACGTCACGGATTTTCGAGGAGGACGTATTGGTGTCCAGGTAATACCGGAACGTCCCATCGAAGGGGCGCAGGTACTCCTGAAGCTCGGAATAGCGCGGACCGCGCAGGTTGAACATGACCCGGGCCTGGGGGAAGCCGTCGGCGCCGATCGTTGTCAGGACGACGTCAGGGCAGGAGGCGATCAGATCCAGGCAGGCTTTTTTTATCTTGTGTTCGCTCATCATTTTCCGGGGGTCACTTGATTCGGGGTTTGGTGATCGAAAAGTGGGAATGGACGAGTCCCCATCGGCCGTCACGGCGAACGTAGACCTCCGTGACATTCATGCGGAAGGCGTTGATACCCTTTTCATCGTAATCGACCATGTTGTAGGAGAGGACGGCCGCCTCGCCGTAAACCTGGACTTTTGGATCGATGATTTCATAACGCGGAACCCGAAACGTGCCCTTGAGCGGGGCGAGAAACCTTTCAAACGCTTCGCGTCCGTTCAGGCGTTTTTCCAAGCTCGGGTCGAAATAAGTGATTTCCGGGGCGGCCAATTCGATGAAACTGTACGTATCGCCGGTTCCCCATCGGTCGAGCATGGCTTTTTCCAGGGCGATGATTTCGGCCGTCGGATCGTCGGCCGGATTCGCCGTTTGAGCCGCTCCGATCATCGCGAAAGCCGGAAGGATCGTCAGAAGCAGCAGGGCGGTCAACATGAACAGGCTCCTTTCTAGGTTCTATGTCGAATAATACTATATAGTACTAATAAACCGCGTTGTCAAGGTCTGAACCGGGCCGAATCGCGCTGTAAAGGCAAAGTGAACACGGCCGGTTTAGCCAAGAGGCTTCAATCCTTCTGAGATGGGCTTTATGTTGAAGACCGGGCGATGGCAGCGCCGGGGATGATCGGGCGGAGGGATGAACCGGCGTTAGCGGCCTGGGCGTTGTACGACGGCGGACCTTCCTCCCGGACCCAAACGCTCCTCCCCATCCTGCAATCACGCGACTGGAATCGCTCACCGCCCGCCGTCCGGCGGTTCCGCTCGAGTCGGCGCAGGCGGATCACCGGCTTGATAGACCGGATGTGGAAGCGCGGAAATGTGTTGAGCTTACCGGTGCTAACCGCCCGATCCTATTCCTCGCTCTTAAGGGTCGCGGAGGACGTCCAAGGGTTGTTGCCAGGGCAAGCACGTGTTTAACTGGTAAAGAGGCCGGCTTCTATAACTTATTCTTTTCCAATTTTTCCCGGAACATCCTGAACTTCTCCCGCGCGCCTTCCTTTTTCGACCATTTTTCGACAGCCTCCAGGTCGATCGGGTTGCTCCCGGCGACCATCAAGGCTTGCTTCAACGCCTGCAGGTCGTTCCAGAAATAATATGCCGCCAAGCGGTCGCGGACCGAGTCGGTCGGGATCAGCAGCCTGAGCGCCATTTTCTTTACGGTGATGGTGTTCGTCTCAGAGATCTTGTTTTCGCCGATCGAAAGGGGTGGATTTAAAATGTCGACGGAATACCGGACCTTGCTGTTGACATAGATCCTTCCTTCGGGCAGGAAGCCGATATCAGCCAAGGCGGCGTCAATCACGTTCACCGAAGCGCCGGAAACATTGACGAAGTCCAGGTCCGTGGACTTATAACGATTGCGGGTATAGATCGTCACGCAGGCGCCTCCGGTCAGCACCGCGTCGACTCCACGGCCGCGCAGGTGCTGGCAAATGAACGCCGCCAGTTCCCGGTGGGAAAAACGGGAAAGGTCTCTCACAGCGGTTTTCCTGGCAAGCGCGGCCGGCGGCGGCGAACAAAGGATTTGTCCTTCTCGGCATCGGAAAGGAAATCAAAGGCTTTTTGCAGCAATGCCTGCAATTCCTTGCGGAAGGGATATCGCGGGTCGAGCCCGTACAGACGCACCCTGCCCCGCAATCGGCTGTAGAGAACGCCGGCTTCCTCCAGCTTTTTCAGCTGGTACTGGACGGCATTCAGGTTAAAGGAAAAATTGCGCGCGATCTCGTTGGGATAAGAGCCCTCATTGACCAGCAGATAGAGGAGAAGCTTCTCCTTCACGGGCGATTCCAGCAGCGCTTCCAGCAATTTAGATCACCAATCTAATTGGTTATACAACCAATATAGTGTAATGATAAGGCCCCCGTTTCATGAATGTCAAGGAAAAGAAGCGGACAGTAGAGAGAAGGAGCGGCGCCGCCCCGGCTCCCTGGGGTCGCGCAGGACGGCGAAGTATCGCCGCCAGGGGCGCCGGTCTTTCCCGGGATTCAGTTGGTTTTCGTCCGAACGGGGACCGGCACGTTGCAGAGCTCGACGCGGCCGGGCTTGAACAGAAACCACGGCTCGTTGCGGCTGCGGCGCGACTCGACCAGCTTGCGGAAGGTATCGGTGTCGGTGCGCAGGATCTCCAGATTCGTTCGCTCGGCCGGCGGCATGTCGGCCGCGACGCGGAGGGAGCGGAGCGGAATGAATTGTTCGGGTTTTTCGATGAAGCCCATCTCCCCAGAGGCGCGCGGCAGCGAGGAGAGAAGCTCCATCCCTAGGACGACGCGGCCGAACAGGGTGCAATTTCGGTCCAGGTGGCGAGGGGCGTGGCCGATCACAACGTAGTCCTCGGCGCCTCCGCCGCTGTCGGCGGCGTCGCCGCGGCCGGCTCCGACCATGCCGTAGCAGTGGACGAGCCACAGGCGGCCGCTCTGCGCGTCCCGGGCGGCGGGGAAGCCGTTCACGAATCCGACTTCCGGCGCATAGACGTCCCCGTCGGGAAGCGGGGCAAAGGAAATCCCGTCGCTCCAGGGGCGGTCGAACTCGGCGGGCAGGGTCGCCCGAGCGCGCAGGATCTTGCGTGCCTTCTCCGGATTATCGGCGTTGGGGTCGCCCCACTGCACCACGTAGTTGTCCTGGACGCGGACGATCGACAAACCGTCGAAGTACTTTTCCCGGGCCAGGGCTTTGACGTTGGCCGCGTGCTCCGGGGCGAAGAGCGGGGCCAGCTCGATGACCACCCTTCCGCCGTCCAGCTCGAGATAAAGGGCGTTCTCCGGATCGAGCGGCCGCCAGTCCTCGGCCTTCGCCGCGGCCAGCACCTCGGCCGTGGTCGGCGCCTTTTGCATCTCCTCCGCCCAAACCGGGGAAGAAGCGGCAAGCAGGCACATCGCTCCGAAACAGAGTAAAATCCTATTCCCATTGCAAGATTTCATCACGCGCTCCTTATCATTTTCCTCGTATTATACATCGTCCGCGGGTGCGACCGCGGCCTTATTCAACCGTCAGTCCCGGGGAACGCTTGAACCGGCCGCCTGGATTGCCGCGAGGTCGAAGGGGGCCCGACACATGTCCTGACGGTCCCCCTCCATCGGGAACTTGCCCCCGGAACGGTCCAAGCCATTTACCGTCCAACCGCCCGGTTCGTCCCCGAACAGGATCTTCATCCTCATTTCTATGGAACCGATTGACGGCTCCGGTCTTGACGGCCGCGGCCGGCATCTCGAAGTCGCCGGGCGCCGGAGCGTCCGAACGGCGGGGGCCGGGATCACGGCCCCATTCGCGTCCCAGGGATTCCGCGGGGGCGGCCTGGGCGCGGCGGGCGGTTTCCATGAGATTCTGTGGAAAGACGACTTGCGATTGGCAGTATTCTTGGCCCGGGAGGTCCCGGCGACCTGGTTCGTCCCGCCGCGCGACCCATAATCATCGCGGCAGGCTTCGATCTGGTAGGTTTCGCCCAGGGCCGGGTCGGTAAGGCCGGCGCCCCCCGGCGCGGTTCCTCATTTCACGAGGGCCTTGGCTTCTCCCGATCGATCCTTTCCCCTCACGAGTCAGAGGAGAGGAGGGAATGAACGACGGACTGAAGCCGGAGACGGCGGAATCTCGGGGAAAGGGGCGAGGCCGCGGAAGAGGAGGCGGTCCTCAGGCGGACCGGGCCAGAACGCCGGACCGGAGAAATTCCAGGATGAACGCTTTTTCCTTGGCCGGGTCCTGCTCGCCGTGGAGGATGAGGTTTGAAACCATGCCCTCCAGGATGTCGAACAAGGTCGAGGCGACCATGGCCGAGCCGTAGCGCTTGGCGATGTCCGGCCGGAGGATCCCCTGGAGGCATTGGGCCAGCATCTCCTCCATTTTTTTGCGGCTTTCGACGTGCCAGGACATGTGTTCTTCGATGTTCTCGTGGACGACCAGATGCTGTTCGCGGAAGTACATTTTCAAAAAGTCCTTTTTAGAGGTCATCAAGAGAAAGTAACCGAGGATGATCTCTTCCAGGACCTGGGCCTTGTCCCGGTTCCGTCCGAGGATGAGCTTGAACATCTCATTGAGGCTCCGGTAGAGCCGCTCATACAGGCTGGTGAACATCTCGTACTTGTTCTTAAAGTATTTGTAAAGCGTCGGCTTGGACAATCCGCACTCCCGGGCGACCATGTCCATGGAGGTCTTGCCGTATCCGTGGGTGACGAAAAGATGCTCGCTGTGTTCGAGGATGAACTGGCGGATGGCGTCCTCGCGGCCGCCCGGCGGATAGGGATTGCGGGCCTTCTTCGCCGCCGTCGTTCCGGTTTTCGTCCGCGCCCTGGTTTTCATCGGCAAGCCTCCCTCAAAAATATACCCGGAAAGAAAGGAAAACGAAATCCGGGTAGCTTCCGAATTCCGAATCAAGGACCGGCCCGGTCCCGGTTGCATCGAACGGGGACCTTAACGGCGGACGGCCGACTCCCACGAATGCTCCGGCTCCGAGGTAGATATTTTCGGCGATATTGTATTCCGCCTGGGGCGAAAGCGCCAGCGAGCCGTCGGTCGCATTCCAGAGGAGGAGCCCGGAAACGGGGATCAGCGGCGTCGCTTGCCAGGTCAAGCCCGCGGCAAGGTAATGACGGCCCATCAGATACGCGGCTCCCCTCGTATAAGCCGGCCGGGAAAAGAGGGCGGTGTAATCCCCGGGCTCCGAGGACCCGGCCGAATTGTAATGATACTCGAAGAAGGCATAAGCACGGTCGCTCAGGCTGCGGTCGATACCGACCGTAAGGCGGGCATAGCTTGAAGCCTTGGGCTTTTTTCCGTTCAAGGCGTCCGGAAAGACGCAAGCCCCCTCGAGCCAAACGCCGGCCCCGCCCAAGGAGCGGGCCAGGTCGAGGCCCAGGAGCAGGTCTTCGCGAAATCCGAGAAGGAGGAGGGCCGCGTCGGTCTCCAGAACATTGACCTTGCCCCGAAGGAAAAAGGCGCTCCGCTTGAACTCCAAGTCCCGGCCGAAAACGGCCCCCGCGTCGAGCTCGCTCAAGGCGCCCAGGGGAATCCTCAGGCGGACGGCGTCCACGCCGAAACGCTCCTCCTTGTCCAATTCCTGGAAGGAGAATGGAGCGATGAGATCGGTTGGATTCGTGATCCGGCCGCTTCCCCAGGCCACCGGCTGGCGGCCGAGGATGAGATCCCCGAACGTCATCTTGACCGACAGCGACAGGCGGTCGAGGTTGTGATAGAGGCCGAAGCTTCCGGCCGGCTTTCCCGGCGCCGGGACGAGGCGCGAGCGGAAATCGGCCGCCCGGTAATCGCCCGCTTCCGGGGACGGAATAAACGGCGAGGCCCGAAAAAAAAGCGTATCCTGGATCCGGGGCGAAAGGTCGTAAGCCGCTTGGAACGAGACATCCGGCGACAGGTCCCCGGCGAGGAACACCCGGAGGCGAAATTGGGAGATCCCCGGGAGCGGCAGGTCCGAAGCGGCCGTCTTCGATTCGGGCAGGCGGAAGACGACCGAATGATTTTTCAGGTAGCCGCCGAGCTTGAGCTCTCCTTCCGCCGCCGGGGGAAGGGCCGCCATGGCCAGGGCGGCGGCCAGCGCTCCGGCCCCGATTGATGCCCGCGGTCTTCTCATCGCGGCCTCAATTCCGGGTTTCATCGCTCGCGACGATCCCGTCGCGAATGACGATCACCCGCTTGGCTTTATCGACGATCATCCGGTCGTGAGTCGAGAAGATGAAGGTCATCCCATGCTCCGCATTGAGATGGCGCATCATGTCCAGAAGATCCGCGCCGGTTTTCGAGTCCAGGTTGGCCGTGGGCTCGTCGGCCAGGATCATCAAGGGATGAGAGACCATGGCCCGGGCGATGGCCACGCGCTGCTGCTGGCCGCCCGACAGCCGGTTGGGATAGCGATGGGCATAGTCCTCGAGGTCCACGTCGCGCAGGATGTCGTGGACGCGCCGGTGGCGTTCTTCCTTGGGCACGCCCTGAAGAAGCATGATGTACTCGATGTTCTCCTCGACCTTGAGGACGGGGATGAGGTTGTAGGCCTGGAAGATGAATCCGATGTGATCGCGGCGGAAATCGGACAGCTCCGCCCCGCTCATGTCCGAGACGAGCCGGCCGTCCAGCCAGACCTTGCCCGACGTGGGTTTGTCCAGGCCGGAGATGATGTTGAGCAGGGTTGTCTTGCCCGAGCCCGACGGCCCGACGATGGCCGTGAATTCCCCGGCATGAATGGTCAGATCGACGCCCCGCAGAGCCGGGACCTGGACCCCGTTGTCCGAATACGTTTTTATCAGTCCCTCCGTTTCGATGAGGTGCCGGTGTTGGGGATTCATGGTTGTTCTCCTTCACATCGTTCTTTTCATGGCCCGGGTGACGGACATCCGGGCGGCGAAGCCGGCCGGGTATAATCCCACCAACAGGGTGAACAGAAGCACGCCGGCCGGGAAAATGACGTACTGTTTGAGATGGAAGACCGGATAGATGAGCTCCTTGATGGTCACCCCGGCGAATTCGATGTTCTGATAATTCACTCCGGTCAGGGAAACGATCAGGGTGACAAGGAATCCCAGCCCGACGCCGAGAGCGATGCTCAACAGGGCCAGCGATCCCGCTTCCAGGATCACAAGCCGGCGGATTCCTCCGGGCCTCGTTCCGACCGCCCGCAGGACGCCGAACTCGAACATCCGCTCGTAGATCGACATGAACATGGTATTGACGATGCCGAGGGCGACCACGGTGAAGAGCAGCAAGCCGAGGATCAGGCTGGCCGCCGTCGTCATCTGATAAACGGATTTCAGGGCCGGGAAAAGCCGGGGCCATCCCAGGGCTTCGTTCCCCCCGGTCGAATAGTCCGTCCAGAAAGGATGGGTCTCGTCCTGGGAGACGCGAGGATCCTTGAACGACAAAGCGATTTCATTCACCCGGCCGGCCAGGCCGAGCATGTCCTGGGCTTTTTCGATCCGGACGAAGGCCAACCCGTCGTCCAGATCGTCGGTGTTGAAACGATAGATGCCCGAGACGCGAAACAGGTCCTGGGAGAGCTCCCCGCTTCCCGCCCGGGAGACGGTCACCACGACCCGGTCGCCCACGCCGACTTCGAGGAGATCGGCCAGTTTGCGGCCGATGACGATGTTCTGCGGGTCATTCCCGCCGAAGTAATCGCCGGCCTCGATGACGTCGTCCATCTGGCTGAGAGCCCGCTCGGTGTCCGGGCGGACCCCGACGAGGAGGACGGGATTGACGTTGGCCGCGGAGGTGACCATTCCCTGGCTCAGCGTCCGCGGGGTGAACGCCTTGACCAGCGTATCGTTCCTCAAGTCGGCCAGGAGCCGCTCGCTCCCGGCCACGGTCAGGTTCGCGTCCCGGGCGAGCAGGAAATCCCGTCCGTGGATCTGCGCCTCGCCGGTGAAGGAAGCCGTGGCCGCGGCGATCATATTATCGGCCATGCCGATATAAAGCGCGTCCAGGAACATCAAGGCGGCCAGGCCGACGGCGACGGCGATTCCGGTGATGTAGGTCCGGCGCTTGTTGCGGAAGATATTGCGCCAGGCAAGTCGCGAATAGAGGCTCATGATGGTCCTCCTAGAAGATGCGGATCGAGCGGGCCGGCTCGGTCCGGGCGGCCCGAACGGCCGGCCACAGACTGACGAAAAGCGCGGAGAAAAGAACGGTCAGGGCAGGGATCGTCAACGTCCGAGCATTGACCTCCGTGGTGAAGGATCTCATCTCCATTCCCCCGAAGGTGACTCCCTTGGAGAAAATCACAATCTCGTGTTGAGCGACGGCGGAATTGATTAAAAACCCGGCCCCGGCCCCCAAGACGACGCTCGCCGCGGCCAGAAGCAGGACTTCGCAAAGGATCAGCCGGAAGACCTGCCGGGGCCGCGTCCCCAGGGCCTTCAGCACGCCGTATTCCCTCCGCCGCTCCAGGACCGACATCAGAGTCGTGTTCAGAACGCCGAACGAGACGACGATAAACAAGATCAGGAGCATCATTTCATGGCCGCGGCTGTCGGCTCGCATGGCGTTGTAAAAGCTTTTGGCGAACTCCTGCCAAGGTTGGACGTCGACCGGAAAGGCGGCCAGGGATTCGCGGAGGGAGGCGTTCAGGTTCGTTGCTTTTTTCAGGGAACGGGAAACGACGACGATCTCGTGGACCGCTTCCTCGAGAACGAACAAGCTCCGGGCGTCCTCGAGATGAAGGTAGGCGGAAGTCCGGTCGGTCGCCATGTCGCCGGTGTCGGCCAGGCCGATGAGCCGGTAGACGTCGTTGGCCAGGGATCCGTCAGCGGCTTGAGAAACCAGAACGACCTCGTCTCCAATCGCGGCTTTCAGCGCCTGGGCCAAACCCGGGCCGAGAATGATTTCCTTCGAGGGATCCGGAGAAAAGCTCCGGCCCCGGGTGATCTTTCTCTCAAAGCGGGTGGCCGCGTTCTCCCGGACCGGATCGATGCCCAGGATCCGGGCCGTATCCGTCCGTTCTCCGACCGAGGCCAGGGCCGCGGCGATAATCCGAGGGGCCCACGCCTCCGCGTCCCGCGACCGGTCGATTTCAACGCCGATCTCGCGGCCGTTCCGGATGACTTTTTGGAGGGTCGGGCGTTCCAGGTAGCCGCGGGCGTGAATCTGGATGTGTCCCATGCGGCTTCTGGTGAACTCGTCGACGATCCGGTTGTACGTTCCGTCGATGACTCCCAGGGCCAGGGAAGCCAGGACAAAGCCGCCGAACATCGTCAGGGTGGTCAAGAGGGAACGCCGCTTCTGGCGGAAAATATTGCGGAAAGCCATTTTTATCATGGGATATCCTCTACTTGCCGGATTGCAGCGCCCGCAGGGAAAAGAGATCGTCCTTCAAGGACAGATCGAATTGAATCTCCCGGTAGCGCAGGACGGTTTTGCAGCCCGTTTTCGTCCGGGGAACCATTTCCATGACAGCGGGAACGGTCCGCCGGCCGAAGGTTCGCACCTCGCTGTAGCTCATGATCCGAGCCACTTGGCCCTTTTCGTCATAGAATTTCTGCCAGACCGGGAGCGTATCGGCTTCAGCGACGGCGATGACGATCTTGTCCCAGACGACGGCCACTCCCGGCTTGGGCCGGCATTCCAGGTAGAGAATTCCCTTTTCGGCCTCCGGCGGAGTCACCATTCGGAACGTGAAATCATCAACGAACGTGAATTCCTTGACCAGATCATCGTTCGTGAAGTCCGAGCCCATCCAGGAGCTCATCATCATGGATGGCGGAATCTTGATGACCTTGTCGGTCTTCGGCAGGTAGTTCCACATTTCGTTGCCCAGGCGGAGAGTCCCGATCCCGGCTTCCTTCTTGGGCTCCAGGATGCGGATCAGCGTTTTCGACTGTCCTTGGGTCCATCCCTTCAAGGCCAGCGTCCTCCGCCAATCGGGGGTGACGATTTCCATTTCGATGCGGGCATAGCTCGAATCGCTCCGGTAAAGGTCGTCGATCTTGCGGGCCAGCTCCCGCACTTTCGGGTCCTCCGACTGGCCCGGGGCGAACGCCGCCCCGAGAAAAACCGCGATGAAAACCGCGAATGGAAAGAGTTTCTTGCTCATCATCTCCTCCCGTTCAAATGACAAATACTAAGAGTATAATAATATTACTAATAATCAATAATATTAACGCTGAGTAAAATCTAAGGCTTCGCGCTCCGGATGTCAAGAGTTTTATTTCGTCTGTAAAGACAAAGTGAATACGCCGGTTTTCTGCAACGTCAAAAGGCCCGGTTTAGTCAAGGGGCCAATCCTTTTTAGATGGGCCTTTTGGCGAGGACAGGGCCCGGAGAGGACGGCCAAGGGCCGTAAAGGAGGGCAAAGCTCATGGAGGAGGGCGTCCGCTGCCGCGAGAGGGGCTTCCTGGCAAACGGCCTTTTCTTTTCTTGACAACTCCTCAAACGCTCAATTATCCTCATTCCCGATGGCAGGATGGGATTTCAAGACAAGACGGGGCTTTTCGGCGATGATCCGCGGAGAAAAGAAAATCCTATCCCTCGGCCCCGCCGCCGGACCGCCTGCGACCCTCGAGATCCCGGCCGCCAATCCCCGCCGGCCGCCAGGCAACGGCTTCATTTCAAAAAGGGAAAATAGATGCGAGGTTATTTACTGAGAAATCGTGTCCCGGCCGCCGCCGTTGCGGCGCTTCTCGCTTTGGCCCTCCCCGCCCGCGCCCAGGTTCTCCCGTTCGAGGTCTTGGGCTTGAAGGAGGGGATTCCCCAGTCGCAGGTTTCTGCCCTGGCTCAGGACCGCGAGGGTTATCTGTGGGTGGGGACCTGGGGCGGGCTGGCCCGCTTCAACGGAGCTGAGTTCAAAAGCTTCTTCCGCGAGGACGGCCTGCCGAGCACCCGGATCCAGGAGCTGCTGGTCGCGTCCGACGGGACCCTGTGGATCGCCACAGTGGCCGGCGTCTCGCGAATCGCCGGCCGTCGCCTCGAAATCCTCCCCGATCAGGCCGTGAGCATGGTTCGCTGCCGGGCCTTGGCCGAGGACGCCCGAAAGCGTATCTGGGTCGGAACCGACGACGGCCCGGCGGTCTTCGACGGGGAAACCTGGTTCCTCTTCCATCCCGGAAGCGGGGAGAAGGGACCCGTGGTCTATGACATCCTTTCCGACCGCGAAGGCGTTCTGGTCGCGGCCGCCAACGGCTTGTGGCGCTTTTCCGGCGACGCGCCGCCCGATGCGGTCGTTTCTCCGGCCGGGCTCGAACCGGCGGACTTCCGGGCCTTGGCGGTCACCGCCGAGGGGCTGTGGTTGGGCACGGCCGGGGCCGGCGTCTGGCTGCGGGACGGGGCGGACTGGCGCAAGATAACCGGTTCCCCCGTTCCACGGGCCGTATACAGCCTGACCGTCCAGCCGTCAGGAACGCTGTACGCGGCCACGGTCGACGACGGCGTGTTTCTCAAGCGCCCCGGCGCGTCCGTCTTCGAACACTGGGGGGTCGAAAACGGCCTTCCCTCGAACCTCGTCAGCGTGGTCCTTGAGGACCGGGAGAAAAGCGTCTGGGTGGGCACGGACATCGGCGGCCTGGCCCGCCTGAGCAACCTGGCCGTGATCAACCACACCGGCAACCAGGGATTGCCGAGCGCTTGTGTTTTCGGCATCACTCCGGGAGAGGATTCCGACTCGCTCTGGCTGGGGACGATGCGCGGAGCGGCCCACTACCTGGTCCGGCCGCATCCCCGGGTTCTCGAAACGATTCGGGCGGCCGACGGTCTGGACAACGAGTGGGTCTGGAAGGCGCTCCGGACCGCCGATGGAACCCTTTGGATTCTGACCGACACCGCCCTCCATTTCCGCCGGCCCGGGGAAAAGGCCGTCCATCCCCTGCCTCCCCATGTCTCCTTCCCGCGGACGAATCCCTACGACATCGTTCTCGACGGAGCGGGGAATCTCTGGGGGTGCGGCGAGTGGAGCGGCGGCGGCCTGGCCCGCCGCGATGCCGGCGGAACGTGGCGCATTTGGAATACGACCGTGACGGGGGAACCTCTGACAGCCGTCCATCACTTGGCCCGGAGCCGGCGGGGCGGCGTCTGGGCCGTGGCCAAGAGCCGGTTCTTTTATTGCGACGGCGAAACCGTCGCCCCGCTCGAAACCCGTTGTCCCCTGGAGACCGGGGTCAACATCTCCTCCATCCTCGAGGACAGCGCCGGCCGCCTCTGGGCCGGCAACGACGCCGGCCTGGCCGTGCTCGAGGCCGGCGGCCGGTGGCGCCTGTTCAACGCGAAGGATCATCCCGGCTTTGCCAATCATCACGTGTTCTCGATCGGCGAGGACTGGAAGGGGACGATTTGGGTCAACACGGCCCGCGGCGTTTTCCGCTTCCTGTCCGAGTACCGGGTGGAGGCCTTCACGCCCGACGATGGCCTGGCCGACTGGGAAACCAACGCCCAGGGCTTTTTCAACGATTCACGCGGAGACATCTGGATCGGAACCGTCAACGGTTTGTCCCAGTACAATCCGACCGGCCGCATCCCCAATACAGAACCGCCCGGGCTTGCGATCGAAAGCGTCCGCCTGCCCGGCCGGACGGTGGAATACCCGGCCGGGCTCGACCTGGCCTGGAACGAGCGGACGATCGTCTGCAACGTCGCCGTCCTCTCCTTCCGAGGCCGCAGCCGGGCCGCCTACCGCGCCCGCCTGGAGGGATTGGAGGGCGACTGGCTGCCCTTGAGCCGGCGGGAGGAGCTCCGTTACACCAACCTCCCGGCCGGCGATTTGAAGCTCCTTCTCCAGCCGGTCAACGAGTCGGGCGTCTGGGGCGAGGTCGTTACCCTGCCCATCCGCGTCCGGCCGCCGTTCTGGATGACCGGGGCGTTCCGCGCGGGCGCGGTTGTCTTCCTCCTGGCCGCGGCCTTCGCCGCCTACCGCTGGCGGACCCTCCTGCTTCTGCGCCGCAACCGCGAGCTCCAACGTGAGGTCGGCAAGCGGACGGCCGAGCTGGAATACCTGGCCGCGTATGACCCGCTGACCGCCCTTTACAACCGCCGGGCCGTCCTGGCCTTCCTCGAGCGGGAATTGAAGCCGGAGCGCGGCGGGAACCGCCGCCTGGGCTGCATCATGGTGGACCTCAACCGCTTCAAGCAGGTCAACGACACCCTGGGTCATGCCGCCGGAGATCAAGTCCTCAAGGACATGGCCGGGAAAATCAAGGAGTGCCTGCGTCCCGGCGACGCCCTGGGCCGCTTGGGCGGGGACGAGTTCCTGGTCGTTCTGCCCGGGGCCGACGGGGCGGCCCTGAAATCGGTTGAGGGCCGCATCAGCGGCTTGGCCTGTCAGGCGGGCGAGGGAAGCGCGGCCGTGACCGTCACCGCCGCCTGCGGCTCGGTGGAGGTTCCTCCGGCGACGAACGCCGCCGTGGCCGCGGTCCTGGCCGCGGCCGACGACTTGCTTTTCCAGGTCAAGCGGTCGCGCCGCTGAGGGAGGTTTGCGGATGCATCAGACGACAGACCGAAGGGCGATCGCCGTCTGGGAAGCGGCCGAGGCGGTCTTCATCATCTTGGCCGGCTCGGCCCTCCATTTCGTGTTCGTCTGGAGCGGGAAGCAACGTCCGATCGCTTGGCTGGCCGCGGTCAACGAGAGCACGTGGGAGCATTTCAAGCTGGCCTTCTGGCCGGCCCTGCTCTTCGCCCTGGTCGAGCTTCCGTTTCTGAAAAAGCGGACCGGGAATTTCTGGACCGCGAAGGCCGCCGGCCTCTGGGCCATGCCGGTCGTCATCGGCGCCGTCTTCTACGCGTACCGGGCGGTCCTGGGGAGGCATTTCCTTTGGGCCGACATCCTCTTGTTTGTCGTCGCCGTCTGCGCCGGACAGGCGGCGAGCGTTCGGATCCTGACCGCTCCTCCCCAGCCCCGGACGCGGCGGCGGCTGGCTTATTTCGCCTTGGTTCTTCTTTTCCTCGCCTTCGCCCTGTTCACTTATTTTCCCCCGAAGATCTTCCTTTTCGCCGATCCGCGAAACGGGGGATACGGAATCCTCTGACGCTTGTGCGGAATTCGACCCGGCGGATTTCAAAATCGCCCGGCAAGGCAGGCCGTTTCCCGGCGGCCGGCGCAATGATCCGCCCGCGGGAGAAAACCCCTCGTATTCAACGAGGCCGTGTCCTTTCCCCCGATGAATCTCGTCTTCCTCTCTAGACGGAATATAAAACGAGGATAAAGCTGACCGTGGAAACCAAGTTGCATAAACAATGAAATACGATGGCGATGGAGATGTTGTTTTCTTTCCAGGCCATGTACGCGGCCGGTAAAAACGCGCTGATCCGGAAAAGGTTTTGAAAAGGCAGCCACAGATGATACAGGGAAAACAGGACGGTCATGATGATCGGCGCGCGTCTTCCAAATCGGCTGATTTTTGAAGTGAGGTATCCTCTAAAAAAAAGCTCTTCCACAACCGGGCCGACAAACACGTTGAAAACGCCGTACCCAATGCAGGTCCACAACACCATATTCTTGGGATACTGTCTCAAGAGCTCGAAATTCGTCCAGTCAAAATACGCGGGCAAGACGGCCCCTAATTTTCCGGATATCGGCGACGTCAGAAGGCTTTCCAAGGGCTTCACGACAATCGACAGAATTCCCGCCAAGCCAAAGAGCATGACTCCGATCAGAAGGGTCCGCGCCGCTTTCGGCTTTTTCTGATTCACAAGGGCGCTCTTCAATGAATAACGGCCGAACTCCTTTTTCCCGGCGAAGAGGATGATCGCCAGTTCAGCAGGGAAAAGGATGATCGCCGCTAAAAGAAAGAACAATAAGAGCGAAGGAATGATCTTCTGCAGATGACCGATGGCCCAATAGGCGGCCGTCAAGACGGTTGCGGGGACAAAGATCAAAATCATCACTTTCGACAAGGAAAGATCGCGGCTTTTCATTGAATCGATCGTTATCGGCTTTTCGACATGCATTGTCCGAGATTTCTCCTTTAAAGAACGGGCTTTGCGGGCGATTGACGATCCGCAAGATCGAAGAATGCGGAGCAACCCCATGGAAAGAGACGATCATCGTTCGGCGGATCTGTTGATTCACGGGACCGGCGGGCGGATAGATCGAAAGAGACGCGGTCTCCTCGGATTTCGCCGGAGATCCGAGGGAAGCCATATCCCGGTCTTCTCTTTGACTTGCTTCCGCGCGCACCAAGCCGGCCTTTCAGATACCCGTTCAGGCTTTCTCGAGCTCGGAACGATGAGAACGAAATCCGTTGAATAAATAGACTCCCAGAACAGCGTTGAATCCGGTCGCGGCGAACAGGCTGAGACGCTCAAAGAGGCCGAAATACCCGCGCGGGGCCACACTCGTTCCCACCGCGCCCGCGCCCATCGCGGCAAGAGCGATGGACGCCCAAATCGCCAGGGATCGATAACCATTCCTCCGATACCCTCCGACCATGATCAAAATCAGCGAAACGAGGGAAAGGATCACAACCAGCGTCGTGACCACGTACACGTGCATCATATCCTGGAATGATCCCGCATATCCGCTGGCGGAAAGCGGAAACAGGGGATAGCCGACCGCGGAAACCCAATTCATCGCGGCAAAAGCATAAATTCCGATTCGCAGCGTTTTATTCAATTTTCCCTGGATGAAAACACACGCCATCATGATGGAAACCAGTCCGCCCACGCCGTAAAGGCAGCTCAATTGATTCCACAGATCTTTTGAGGGGGCGTTGGCCGCGCTCAAATCGCTGACCGCCTGCCTCATCCAGTCATACCCGGGATAGGCCGATGGAGCCCAGACAACCGCGGCGGCGTAGGAAAGCAGGCTGACGACGCCCAATAAACCCAGTCCGTTGATGAACGGCCTTTTCATTTTTTGTTTATGCCGTTTTTATGCTTTTCTATCCCTCGATGCGGCTTCTCCTCCGCGGGACACGGCAGGCTCCTCGAGATTTCCGCCTTGGATTCTTTTCATTGCCCTTCGCGTCTCCAAGCCCCCGCGGTTATCACGAGCGTTTTCCGGGCGTGGAAACACCGGGATGACTTTATCATAGAATCGCCCCCCCCTGGAAACAACCTGTTTTCCCATGAGCGTCTTTCTGCGGGCGCCGTCCGCCGCTTTGGCCGGGTTGAGACGGACCGCCGGCCCGGAGGCGCTGAAGTTTCGATTCCTCTCTCCAGGCCCTCCATGATCCGGGGCGGATCGGATTTGAATCTGTTCTTTATGGTGGATTAGAGAAAACGGGCGATGGGATGGTCGGCCGGTCATTCAACCCCTTGAATGATCCGCTCCGGTTTTGACATCCCCGCCGGCCTCGCGTATAAAACTCGTTGAGGCAATCGTTTTGAAGAAAGGATAGCGCGGCATGAGCATCACTCGGAGGGATTTCGTTCGCTTGGCGGGGATGGGGGCGACGGCGGCGGCTGCCGGCCTTGCGACGGCGTCCGCGAATACGGGACAGCCCGAGCCGCAGGCCGCTTCCGGGGGATTGAGCCCCGAGGAGCGGGGCATCCACCCGATCCTGGAAAAGGATCACCCGTATATTTTCATCGACTCCTGCATGCAGATATGGCCCGACGCGCCCTTCGCCGACGCCCATCGCTACGGAGCCACGGTTTACGGCGTCACCGCCTGGGATCCGCACCTGGACGTGGACCAGGCCCTGGAAGGGCTGATGTTTTGGCGCGCCGCGGCCCGCAAGCATCCGAACCTGGCCGTCGTCACCACAGCCGCCGAGATCCCTGATCTAAAAAAAGCCGGCCGGTCCGGGCTGCTCTTGGCTTCCCAATGCGGGGATTTTATGGGCGACAAGCTCCATAGGCTCGAGGCCTTTTACCGCTTGGGCCTGCGGATGCTGATTTTCGCTTACAGCCAGAGCAATCGCCTCTGCGGCGGCTGCCTCGACCAGGCCGACGGGGGATTGACCTCGCTGGGCGAGCTGGCCGTAGCCGAATGCAACCGCCTCGGATTGCTTCTGGATTGTTCCCATGTCGGGGCTCGCTCCGCCCTGGAGATCATCGAGCGAAGCGCTCAACCGGTCGTCTTCAGCCACTCCGGAGCCGAAGCCGTCTCGTCCAATCCGCGCAACATCGACGATGACCGGATCAAAGCCTGCGCGGCCAAGGGCGGAGTCGTGGGGTTGTGCCCCTGGGGCCCGATGCTTCTCAAGAAGGGCCGGACCACGCGGCCGACCGTCGATGATTTCCTCAACCACATCGACCATGCCGCCCAGCTTGTCGGCGGCGTCGACCATATCGGCGTCGGAACGGACATGAGCCTGGGAACGTATCCGGAGCATAAGGTCGACCCGTGGGGCACGCCGGCCCTCAAGGACGTGACCGGATCTTATGACAAGCATATCAGCGCGAATATGCGCTCCCCGCT
The DNA here is from genome assembly GCA_012797375.1 of Acidobacteriota bacterium. Lineage (GTDB taxonomy): Bacteria > Acidobacteriota > Aminicenantia > Aminicenantales > UBA4085 > JAAZPG01. The sequence goes on along the minus strand of JAAZPG010000109.1, from coordinate 7,678 downwards.
TCGGATGGCGGAGGGTTTCAGCCAATATGCCGATGTCGTCCATTTCGCCGAACGCCTGGGAAAGCGCGGCTACGGCGACGCCGGCATCCGCAAGATCCTGGGCGGAAATTTCCTCCGGGTCTTTTCCCAAGTATGGAAGTGAGCCGGGAGGAGAACCGGGTCCCTCGTCCCATGCTCTTCTCCCTATCTTTCCGGAGCCAGCTCGCGGTCCAATAAATCGTCGTAACCCGGAAGCCAGGGGGAGTTGCCGGCGATATATGTTTCTCCCCCGAAAGGCAGCTTTTCCCAAAAATCCAGGGAGGAACGGGCTTCGAAGCGGGCCATGCGGCTGTCTTCGCCGCCGTCGCCCGGAGCGTCCAGAAATTTTCGGCAGACGCGGCCGTGAGCTCCGGCCCAAGTAAATAATATCTCCGGACAAGCGCGGCGAAGCGCCTCGACCAGCTCCCGCAGCCGGAGACGCAGCGAATCGGCCCGCCGCCGAAGCGTTTCCATTTCGGCCGCGGCCTCCCGGACTTCTCCGGCTTCGGGCCGGCCGCGGTCGATGAGGTCGCCCAGGCCGCCGGCCGAGTCCTCCAGCAAATTGATCTCGCGGCGCCGTTCTTCCAGGGCGCGGGCTTGGGAGAAGAGGAACGAGGCCGATTGGTCCGGATTCAGGCGCGTCAGCTCCTCGCTCTCTTCGCCGCCGTTCATGTGATATTCATAACAGCTGACGTAATCGTAGAGCGTGCCGCAGGCGGGGCAGCGCCGGGTATGGCGTTTCTCCGGGTCTTGGCCCGAGGGATCGGGAAGAACGACCAGCCGTCCGGCCGCTTCGGGAAGCGGATTGTCGAGCTGCGGGGCGAGATACTTGGAAAAGGAGGTTTCGACATCCCGGAGCCGGCTGCAGATCGGGCATTCGCTTGCGGCGGCCATGGCCTCGATTATACGGGGCTCCCGGCGGGACGGCAAGGACACAAGGAAGCGGCCTCGATCCGACCGCCGCCGGCCCTGAATCGATTCGCCTATGATGCCGATCCTCTCGTTTAACCAAGATTTTTCTTGCCGGCGGCCCGGGAATGCGCTAAAATGCCGCCCGTCATGACGATCGACAGCCAAAGAAACCGCGGAATCCTATCCCGGCTCTCCGTTCTCGGCTGTCTCTGCTGCGGGCGACCCGCCGCCCGCTGAATCCCCCGCCCCCGCCGCCGTTTTTCTTTCCATGATGTTGTCCGTCAATCGACAGGAGCATGATGAATATGAAACGCCTTGTGAATATTTTAGAAGCCATCGGCCGAACGCCGCTGGTGGATATCAGCGGGCTGGTTGAGGCGAAACACGGGATCCGCCTTCTGGCCAAGATCGAAGGCCTCAATCCGGGCGGATCCATCAAGGACCGGACTTCCCTGTTCATGATCCGGGAAGCGGAGGATCAAGGGCTTCTCCGGCCGGAGCGGACGATTCTCGAGCCGACGTCGGGGAATACCGGCATCGCCCTGGCCATGATCGCTTCCGTTCTCGGCTATCAAGCCCATCTCGTGATGCCGGCTTGCGTTTCCAGCGAGCGGCGGGCGATAATCGCCGCCTTCGGCGCGGAGGTGGACCTGACTCCGGCCGAAGCCGGAACGGACGGGGCCATCGCCCGGGCCCGGGAGCTGGCGGCCGCCGATCCCGGGAAATATTTCATGCCCGACCAGTTCGCCAATCCGGCCAATGTCCGGGCTCATTACGAAACGACCGGACCGGAGATTTTCCGCCAGGCGGAAGGGGAGGTGGACGTTTTCGTGGCCGGCCTCGGCACGGGCGGCACCTTGATGGGCGCGGGGGAATACCTGAAGGCGGCCAAGCCCGGGATCAAGATTTTCGGAGTCGAGCCGCTTCCCGGCCATCGCATTCAGGGCTTGAAAAACATGAGCGAATCCGAAAAGCCGTCCATCTTCAACCGGTCCCTTCTGGACGGGATCATCGCCGTCGACGATGAGGAGGCGTTCGTCGCGGCCCGGGAGCTCGTGACCCGGGCCGGCGTCTTCGCCGGCCTGTCCAGCGGGGCGGCGGTGGCCGGCGCCCGGAAAATCGCCGCGGATTTTCCCGGCGCGGTCATCGCGACCGTTCTGCCCGACAGGGGCGAGCGGTATCTCAGCACGGAAATCTTCCGGTCTTATTGCGGCCGCTGCCGACCGTGAAAACTAAGGGAATTCCGGATTCAAGCCCCATGTTCGGCGTTCTATTCGAGTAATGATTATCGACCGGCAGGGCCGGGCGCTCGAGCAATAAGCGGGGGACATCGTTGTTTTTAAATGCGGCGCAAGGCCGGATTCCAGAGCCGAAGGAGAATGCGGATCTCCCCACGAGGCCGCGGGCGTGATATCATGGGCGGAGCGGCGGCCGGCACGTTTCGGCTCATGTCCGCAAATCGTGATAAGGAGTGGATTCCCATGATCCACAGGAAAACGATCTCGGCCGCGATCGCGGCCGCCCTGATTATGGCCGCGCCCATGGTCCAGGCCATGGAAGCGGAAGAGATCACGGCCGTCGTCGGAGCGCGCGTTCTGACGGCGGCGGGCCTTGAAATCGACAACGGCGTCATCCTGATCAAGGAAGGGAAAATCGCGGCGGTCGGAGCGGCCGGCGACATCTCCGTCCCCGCCGGGGCCCGGATCATCGCCGGCGCCGGCCTCGTCGTCACGCCGGGGCTGATCGACTCCCACTCCCACTTGGGGCTGGGACCCTCGGGCGGCGTCACCGAGGACAATGAAACATCCGATCCGATTACGCCTCAGCTGCGGATCATCGATTCCATTCACCCCGAGGGCGTGGGCCCCGATCAGCACCAGTTCCGCAACGCCCTGGCCGAGGGCGTCACCACCGTCGCGGCCAGGCCCGGCAGCAGTAACGTCATCGGCGGCCAATCAGCGGTTCTCAAGCTCAGGGGAGGAACGGTCGACGATATGATCCTTCGTTTCCCCTCCGACATGAAAATGGCCCTCGGCCGGAAGGGATACTATGCCTCCAAGGGCGTCATGCCGACGACGAAAATGGGGGCCGTTTTCCTGGCCCGCAAGGCTCTCGTCGAGGCGGAAGAGTACGGGAAAGCGCAGGATCGGCGGAAGAAGGCCGGAACGGCCGACTCGAAAGACGTCCCGGCCCGCGATCTTAAGAAAGAAGCCCTGCTCAAGGTGATCCGGCGGGAGATTCCGGTCCATATCCACGTCAACTCGGCCGATGACATCATGACGGCCGCCCGCTTGTCCGACGAGTTCGGGTTCCTCAGGCTCTCGCTGGGCCACGCGGTCGATGCCTACAAGGTCGCCGGAGAACTGGCCCGCCGCGGGATCATCGTCGTCGTCGGCCCCCAGATGATCACGTACGACGACCAAGGCCGGCTGGTCAACTTGGCGGGCTATCTCAAGGACAAAGGGGTTCAAGTCGACATCATGACCGATGCCGACGTCGTCCAGCAGGCGTTCCTTCGCTGTCAAGCCGGGGTGGCCGTGAAATACGGAATGCTCCCTCAAGACGCGCTTCGCTCCATCACCATCAATCCCGCCCGCACCTTGGGGCTTGAAGACCGCATCGGAAGCATCGAGCCCGGCAAAGACGCCGATCTGGCCTTCTTCGACGGCGATCCCTTCGACCCGGCTTCCCAAGTGGTCATGGTATTTATCGACGGCCGGGCGGTTTACGAAGCGGAAAAGGAACCGAAGTGAAGAGGAACATGAAAATGAAACAAATGGGCGCGGGTTTGATCCTGTTGATCATGATGACGGTCGCGGCCGCGGCCGGAAACGTCGAGGAGACATTCGCCGTTTGCGGCGGCCGCGTCGTTCCGATCGCCGGACCCGAAATCGAAAACGGCGTCATCCTCGTCGAAAACGGGAAAATCAAGGCCGTCGGAGCGGCGTCCGAAATTTCCATCCCGCCGGGAATCCCGATCATCGACGCGGCCGGCGGCTGGATCCTGCCGGGGCTGGTGGATTCCTTCGCCTCGGCCGGGCAGGCGGGCGGCGACGAGATCTCCGATCCCGTCACGGCCGGCCTGCGGATCCTCGATGACTTGAATCCCTTCGACAAGCGGTTCGAACAAACGGCCCGGGCCGGGATCACGACGCTCATGGTCGGGCCGGGCCGGGTCAATGTGATCGGCGCCCGCACGGTGGTCATCAAGCCCCGAGGCGTCACGGCCGAGGACATGGTTCTTCTTGAACCCGGCGGCGTCAAAATCTCGTTGGGCGAGGGACCGAAGGCCGCGTTCGGGGAAAAGGGCCGCCTGCCCGGGACTCGCATGGGCAGCGCCTACGTTGTCCGCAAAGCCCTGTTGGAGGCCGCTGAGTATAACCACAAACGCCGGCAGGCGGAGACGGACAAAGCCGCCGCGGCCCGGAAAAAGGACGCGAAACCGGCGTCGCCCCTCGCCCGGAATCTCGATCTCGAACCGCTGGCCGATCTTCTAGAGGGCAAGCTTCCGGCCTTCATCGAATGCCACCGGGTCGATGATATTCAAACCGCTCTTCGCCTGGTCGACGAGTTCGGCTTTCGGGCCGTGCTGTTCGGGGCCGAGGAAGGATGGAAAATCGCGGATCAGATCGCCGGCCGGAATATTCCGGTCGTTGTCGGATCGATGGGCGTGGGCCCGAAACGCGAAGAGACGAAAAACGTCAAGCTCGGCAACGCCGCCGAGCTGGTCAAGGCCGGGATTAAAGTGGCCATCGGGGCCGAGGACTCGCTCGGGATCGGCGCGAGGGAGGAGCTTGTCCTGTCGGCGGCCTTGGCCGTCAAAGCCGGTCTCGACCGGCCGACGGCCCTCCGGGCGGTGACTTTGACAGCGGCTGAGATTCTGGGCGTGGCCTCCCGCGTCGGAAGCATCGAGCCGGGGAAAGACGCCGACCTGGTGATCTTCACGGGCGATCCGCTGCATTACCAGACGCGCGTCGCCCGCGTCTTGATCGAAGGGCGGCCGATCCCGGTTCCTGAGCAACTGCGGAAGCCGAGGCCGTAGAACCGCCGGTTTCGTCCAGCCCGAGGCGGCCTATCCTCCGGCCGCGGAGGAGGCGGCCCGGCTTCCCCTCGTTTGGGGGATGACGTCCGCCCCCCGCGGCTTCGGGCCGGCGGCCGAGGGATCTTCATCTCCTGGCGTTGATATCAGCCGAGCTCCTCGAGGGCCTTCTTCGCCTCCGCGTATTCGGGATCGAGAGCGAGGGCTTTACGGTAAGCCTCTTTCGCCTTGTCGTTCAGGCCCTTTTTCTTATAGGCTTCGCCGAGATGAAAATAAGTCTCGGGGCAAGGCTTGATGAGGGCCGCTTCGAAGTCCTCGATCGCTCCGTCCAGGTCCCCGCCGAATCCGGGGGGGGCGGACATCCTGGCCATGCCCCGGCCGAAATGAGCGTCCGCGTTTTTCGGATCCAGCTGGAGCGCGGCTTCATATTCACGCATCGCGCCCATTCCGTATTTCATCATGTCGAGCGGATTGCCCTGGGCCATATTCCCCATGATATGTCCCTTCCAGGCGTGGAAATCGGCCTTGCCCGGCTCTTTGGCGATCAGGGCCTCGATCATGTCCAGGGCTTGGGGATATTTTTTCTCCTCAAATAGTTTTTTGGCCTGATCCAGGGAAGCGTCCTTCGGGAGAGCGGCCGCCGCCGTTCCCGCCGCGGATTCGGACGTCGGGGGCGTTGTCGTCCCCGGCATCTTGTTCCCGATCATTTGGGGCAGGGCCTTGAGCAGAATCGGGAGAAGCTCCTGCAGCAAGGACGGCTTCGGTTCTTCTTCCGGGAAAACCTCGACTCGGACGTTCTCGCCCTCGATGATCAACACGCCCAGAGGGACGGTCTTGCCGCTCATCCCGCCGCCGAACGACATCATAGCTCCTCCGCCGCCGAGACCGAACTTGATCTTGGCGAAGGGGACGATGACCGTGTCCTGGACCGTGACCGGCTGGCCGACAACGGCGCCGACCTTGAGGCCGGAGACAAGGCGGTCGAAATCCGCGAGGGGTTTCTCGAGCGGAGCCTGAGCCATCAGGATGCCCGCGCCGAAAAAGAGCGTGAAAAAAGAGACGATGAGAACTCGTTGGGCGTTCATGGCATCCTCCTTACTTGCGCGGTATCTTGCCGACGCTTACGAATCGCGTTCCGGACTTGGTGACGACGATGAATCCCAACGGCCGGGCCTCTCCGCCCATATAGAAGCCCTTGCCTTCCATTTCCGGATTCTGGGGCGCGCCGCCGCCTCCGCCCCCGAAGCCGATATCGATCATGATGATCGGGACGAGGGTGACTTTCCCGGCTTTGATCGGATCGCCGATCGCGGTTTTAACCTGAAGACTCTCCGCCAACCGCTGGGCCATGGCTTCGGCCAGCTGTTCCATCGGCAGGGGAGACTTGGCCGGAGCGGGGGCCTTTTTTTCCGGGGGTGCCTGGGCGAGCGCGGCCGAAAAGACGAGCCCGCCGAGAACCAACAGAGCGAGTAGCTTTTTGCTCAAAAGAGCACCTCCTCCATGGAAAAATTTAGATATCGCCGCGGGGATGAAAACATATCGCGGTCCATATTTTCCCTCTCTACAGGATAGTACGAAAAAATCGACGCTGGGGTTTATCCCGGCCGGGTTGATTGATTCCTGCGGGAAGGCGGCCGGAGAGAAGGAGGTCCGCGCTTCGATCGGCGCGGGGGGGGCGACAAAGCTTCCCGCCCCCCGCGGATCGAGGAAATGAAAAGCCCCTTCGGATTTCGTCCGGAAGGGGCTTTTTACTCGAGGACAGGGAGATCAGATATTTTTTTTCGGGGGAGTCTCCGGCTTTCCACTGAAACCTTTCAGATAGAGCGAATAGAGCGTTCCGCTGGGGCAAAGAGGCAGGCATTCCCGGCACATCGGGCACTCGGAATTGGAAAAATCCGAGAGGAAGACGACTTCTTTATCGATGCCCCGGCCGATGAAGCAGGTGACATTCTTCTTTTTCACCTCGGCGCAGTAGCGGACGCACAGCCCGCAAAGAATGCACTTGGGCCGTTCGATCTCAAACCGCGATTCCTCCAAGCCGTATTTCTTGGCCAAGCTCTCCAGCGGCCCTGTCGAGGATTCGGCCAGGAGCAGCTCGAGGATCATCCGGCGGAGCTTGCGGATCTTTTCGGTTTCCGTCCGGACCGTCAGGCCGTCCTCCGCCAGGTAGGCGCAGGACGCCACCAGGCGTTTTCGGCCGTTTTTTTCGATTTCCACCAGGCAGAGCCGGCAGGCGCCGTAGGGCGCGAGCCGGTCGTCGTGGCAGAGAGTCGGAATGTCGACGCCCGCTTTCCGAGCGGCGCCGAGGAGGGTCGTCCCCCTCTCCGTTTCCACCTGTTTTCCGTCGATCACAAGTTTGATGGTTTCCATGGCGGACTCACTTTCTCCTCTGGACCGGGGTGCCGGCAGCAACGGGCGGGGGCACCGGCCGGCCGGAGATCCGGATCACGGCGCTGAAGCGGGAGGGGCAGACCTCCAGGCAGGCGCCGCACTTCGTGCACTTGGCCTGGTCGATGACGTGGATCGCGCCCTTTTCCCCGGTGATGGCCCCCGTCGGGCAGTTCTTGGCGCAAAGCAGGCAGGCCTGGCACTTGGCGGGTTCGATGTAATAACGGATGAGCTCCTTGCAGACGCAGGCCGGGCAGCGCTTCTCCTTGATGTGGGCCTCGTATTCGCTCCGGAAATATTTAAGGGTCGAGAGAAGCGGAT
>JAAZPG010000108.1 GCA_012797375.1 Acidobacteriota bacterium | reverse complement strand
GGCTCAGCAGCGGGATGTTCATGTCAGAAGAGGAGGACTCCGAGGAAAGCGACGGCCCCGAGGAGGATGGCCAGGGCGTAATCCTTGACCCATCCCGTCTGGAGAAGGGCGAGGGCTTTTCCGAGAAGGCCGGCGGCTCCGCCCGCCCCGTTCACGGCCGCGTCGATGACCCCCAGGTCGAACCGGCGGTAAACCGCCTTCGACCCGCGGAGGAGGGGATTGAGGAGGGCCGTCTCGTAAAGCGCGTCGACGCCGAAGCCCCGGAGGAGAAGATGGTGGAAGCCGGGAAAGCGGGCTGAAACCCGGCCGGGGAGGGCCGGATTCCGGACGTAGAAAAGATACGCGAGGAACAAGCCGGCGAGGGCCGAGATGGTCGAGGCGGCCAGCAGCGCGGCCTCGGCCCCCGGTCCCGCGTGCCCGGAGGCCGGTGTTCCGGCGACCGGGGCGAGAAACCGGAAAAACAGGTTCGCTCGTTCGCCGAACAAGGCCGGGAGGCCGACATAGCCGGCGACGATCGAACAAAAGGCCAGGATGAGGAGAGGCCGGGTCATGACGGCCGGGGATTCGTGGAGGCGGGATTCGACCTCGGCCGAGAAGCGCCTGCTCCCGAAAAAAGCGAGAAAGACCAGCCGGAACATGTAAAATGCCGTCAGCCCGCCGCCGGCCAGGCCGAGGATTCCGGCGAAGACGTGTCCGCCGGCGAAGGCGGTGAGGAGGATGGCGTCCTTGGAGAAAAATCCGGAAAGAAAGGGGATGCCGGAGATCGCCAGGGCGCCGACGAGAAAGGCGGGATAGGTCCGGGGCAGGAGTTTTCGAAGCCCGCCCATTTTCCGCAGATCCTGCTCGCCGGACAGGGCGTGGATGACGCTTCCGGCGGCCAGGAAAAGAAGGCTCTTGAAAAAGGCGTGGGTGAACAGGTGGAAAATGCCGGCGGCGTAAGCCCCCGCGCCGCAGCCGAGAAACATGTATCCCAGCTGGGAGATCGTGGAATAAGCCAGGACCCGCTTGATGTCGTTTTGGACAAGGGCGAGGACTCCGGCGTAGACGGCGGTCAAGGCCCCGACAAGCATGACGATCCCGGACGCCGAGGAAGAGGCCGCGTAAAGCGGGTTCAACCGGGCGACCATGTACACCCCGGCCGTGACCATGGTCGCGGCGTGGATCAGGGCGCTGACCGGCGTCGGGCCTTCCATGGCGTCGGGCAGCCAGACATAGAGGGGGATCTGGGCGGATTTTCCCGTCGCCCCGATGAACAGGAGAACGGCGGCCGCCGCGGCCGCCGAAGGGGCGAGCGCTCCGGAGGCGACCGCTTCGGAAAGGCCGGCGAACGACACCGTTCCGGCCGCCGACCAAAGGACGAGGATTCCCAGAAGGAAGCCGGCGTCCCCGATCCGGTTGACGAGAAAGGCTTTCTTGCCGGCGTCGGCCGCGGCCGGTTTTTCGAACCAGTAGCCGATCAGGAGATATGAACAGAGGCCAACCCCCTCCCAGCCGACGAACATCAAGACCAGGTTGTCGGCCAGGACGAGAAGGAGCATGGCGGACATGAAGAGGTTCAAACAGGCGAAATACCGCCCGAAGTCGCGCTCCCGGGACATGTAGCCGGCCGAATAGACGTGGATGAGCAGGCCGACGCCGGTGACGACCAGAACCATCACGGCGGCCAAGGGATCGAAGCGGAAAGCCGCTTCGGCCCGGAAGCCGCCGGCTTGGATCCAGGTGAAAAGCCGGTGGATGCGGACTCCGGAACCGGAAAGGGCCGCGGCGACGGACAGAACGAACGACGCGGCGACCGACCCGCAGGCCAGCGTCGAGACCGACCGGCGGGACAGCCGCCGGCCGAGCGGAAAGAGGACCAGGGCGCCGACGGCCGGGGCGAGAGGAATGAAAACGAAGGCCGGCATCCTTCAACCCCTCAGCTTGTCGAGTTCGTCCGTCCGGATGGATTTCCGGCGGCGGTAAAGGTGAAGGATGATGGCCAGGCCGACGGCCGCCTCGGCCGCGGCCACGGTCATGACGAAAAAGACGATGACCTGGGCGTCGATCCGGGCCGACCCCCGGGCCAAGCCGAGAAACGCGAGGTTGGCGGCGTTCAGCATGATTTCGACGGCCATGAACTGGGTCAGGAGGTCGCGCTTGACGAAAAAGGCGATGACCCCGAGGACGAACAGAACGAGGCTCAAGCCGACGACGGCCGCCGGGCTCAAGACTCCGGCTCCTCTTTTTTCCCCAGCACAACGGCCCCGACCAAAGCGGCCAGGATCAAAACGGACGTGATTTCGAACGGATAGGCGAATTCCGTGAAAAGACGGCGGCCGACGTCCGCGGGCGCGACGCCCGGACCGGAGGCCGGACTCCGGTTGGAATTCGCCAGGATCCCCCAGGCGGCCGTTCCCAATTCAAAAAGAAGGACGAGGCCGATGGCCGGGCCCAGGATTTTCGCCCGTTTCCGCCGCTCGGGGGGAGCCGGCGTCCGCGGATCGACCATCATTACGACGAAAATGAAAAGAACCATGATCGCCCCGGCGTAGACGAGAATCTGGACGGCCGCGGCGAAGGGGGCGTCGAGCAGGCCGAAGATGCCGCCCAAGGCGGAGAAGCACAGGACGAGAAAAAGGGCGTTGTGTCCCGGGTTGCGGGAAATGATCATCGCCGCGGCGGCTCCCGCGCTGACGACGGCCAGAATCCAAAACACAATATCTGCGGCCATGGCGGGCGTAATTATAAAACAAAACCGGCGGGATACAAGACCCAATCCCTCCGCTTCTTCCGAATCCATTCCGAACCTGGTTCTCCATTTACCGATATCCGTTTTCCTTGATATCGGAACCTGGTCAACCATTTCCTTTCATCAGCAACTGAGGAGTACTCGCCGCCTCTCGAGCGCCCGCGGGCGGGAGGGGCTGGATTTCAGACCGCGCGATGCGACCGTTTGACGGAACGGCCGGGCCGGGGTACAGTGGAGTCGCCGCCCTTCCGGGATGCGGCTGAAGCCCGACAAGGAGGAGGATCGATGATGATCCTCGCGGCCCGGCCCGGTGGGATCGCGACGAAGGCGTATCCCGACCTTGCGGCATCATCGCGCCGGGAGGAACGCGGGATGCGGCCGAACAGGCTCCGGCGGCCGGGCCGGGCCGGATCCGGCGGCGCCGGGTCGTCCGGGCCGGATGGAATTCCCCCGGGCGGGGTCGATCATCGCCGGAGAGAGGAAACACGACATGCGCTTGATGAAAAGAAAAGGCCGGATCGCGGCTGTGGGATTCGCCTTTTTCACGCTGCTCTTATCCGCCGCGGTCCTTCAGGCCGCGACGGTTTTCAACATCGTCCTGGACCGCGGCGGCGTTCTTCTTTCGGGCCGCCTCCGCGTCTGCGAGGGAGACGGGCCCTTTCCCACAGTCATTCTCCTTCACGGCCTGCCGGGAAACGAATCGGATGTTCTTGGCCTGGGTGCCGCCTTGGTTAAAAACGGGATCAACGTCCTGACCTTCAACTACAGCGGGACGTTCGAGAGCCAAGGGGAATGGAGCTTCGCCGACACCTTGAAGGACATCGAGGCGGCCTTTTATTTCGTAAACCGTCCCGACAACATCCTCCGGTTCAAGATCGATGCCCGGCGCCTGGGCTTGGGCGGCTACGACTACGGCGGCGGGATGGTCCTGGCTTATGCCGCCGGCCGCCCGGAGGTGGGCGTCGTTTTCTCCATCGCCGGCACGGATCACGGGGAATTCCTCCGGGAATACGCCCGGAATCCCGAGATGAGGAAAATCGTCGACGAGACATACGCGGCCATGGCCGCCCCGGCCGGCCCGGTGAGGTTCGCCGAGGGCGCCGTTCCGCGGGAATGGGCGGACATAGGCCCGGCGGCCTTGGACCCGAATCTCGATTTCCTCCGAATCGCCCCGGCCCTGGCCGGCAAGGACATCCTGCTTGTCTGCGCTTGGGACGACGAAACGAACAAGGTCGAGCGCAACGCGCTGCCCCTCTACCGGGCCCTGAAGGAACGCAAGGCGAAAAGCGCCTCGATCGCCGCCTTCCAGGACGACCATGCGTTCCGAAAATCCCGGGCCGGCTTGGCCCGGGCGGTCGGCGATTGGCTGAAAAGCGTTTTTTTCCCGACCGTTTAGGATTCGGACGAAGCGATCGCCCAGGCCGCGGGGCGGACGGAAAATCATTTTGACAAAAAATGAATCTTTGTTATAATGCCGATGTCTGCGGGGTAGAGCAGCCTGGTAGCTCGTCGGGCTCATAACCCGGAGGTCGTTGGTTCAAATCCAACCCCCGCTACCAACCGTCCATTTTTTCCCTTGAAGATATACGAGGCCGCGGCCTCTTTCTTTCGGGATCATCAAGCCCCCGCTTTTCGGTTTTGGGG
>JAAZPG010000107.1 GCA_012797375.1 Acidobacteriota bacterium | reverse complement strand
GTTTATGCAATGGACGCGGGGAGAGTCGTCGTCGGAGCCGGGCGCACGGCTTTTTATTTCCCGGCGCTTTTTTGCCGGAGGCCGCCGCGGCCGGGGCCGCGGCGGGGCGTCAAAGGGGGGATTGCCCCGCCGGAAAGGCGCGGCTATAATTGTAAACAAGCAAGGACCACGGGCACCATCAAAAAGGAGGAGATCCCATGAAAACGAAAAAAACCGCCGTTTTGATCCTCGCCGTATCTTTTCTTCTCGCCGGGGCGGTCTTCATCCGCGCCCAGGAAGAAGAAACGGATGTCGAGGGCGCCAAAGACCATCCGCTCTTGTCGCGGATGAAAAATTTTTTCATTTCTGATTATTCCGCCCGATACGACGAGCACGAGTTTTACATCAGCGAGTCCGATTCGAAAACCGTCGAGGGAGACCGGACCCGCATTGACTACCAGCTCAAGGAGGGCGCCCCGCAGCCCAGCCCGCTGCAAATCAAGCGCAACTATGCCAACGCTATGAAAACGCTCGGGGCGAAGCTTCTTCATGAGGACGAGGATTACGCCTGCTGGACGCTGGTCAAGGGCGGTCAGGAGATCTGGATCGATGTTCAGGTATATAACGACGGCTGGAACTATGAGCTGAACATCATCCAGATCGCGGCCATGGTCCAGGAAGTCACGGCCAACGAGATGCTGGATGCTTTGAACAAGGACGGATTCATCGCCCTCTACATCAATTTCGACACCGGCAAATATGACCTCAAGCCCGAGTCGCAGGGGACCATCGACCAGATCATCGCCCTCCTCGCCGACAACGCCGACCTCAACGTGAGCATTGAGGGCCATACCGACAACGTCGGCCAGCCCGCGGCCAACAAGACTCTCTCCGAGCAGCGGGCCCGGGCCGTCCGGGACGCCGTCGTCAAGGGCGGAGTGAGCGCCTCCCGCGTGGATGCCGTCGGCTGGGGCCAGGAACGGCCCGTCGCCGACAACCGGAGCGAGGACGGCCGGGCGAAAAACCGCCGGGTTGAGATCGTCAAGAAATAAGTCGACGGCGGGGACGCCGCCCCGTCGGGGGGAAGCGTCCCCGCTTTTTTATTCTCGGGCTAGAGCGGCCGGGTCGTCGGCGGCCGTCATTCCCCGCAGGCGGAAGGAATACGCGTACTCCTTCGCCGCCAGCCGGTACTGCGGGTGCTCCCGGGCGCCCCAGGATGTGTCTCCGCCGACTCCCATCTGCCCGTAATCCAAATTCAGACAGACATAATCCCGCTTCGGGATTTCCTGCGGATGCTTCTGGCCGCGCTTCTCCTGGGTCAAGTCCTCGGCTGTGTAGGGGAGGGCGCTGAAATCGAATTGGGGGTAGCCGGCGATCAGCAACCCGTCGCCGGTTCGGTCGGCCAGCAAAGCCCAGCGGCAATCCGTCCGGTTGCCGTATTCCTGGATGCTGACGTAGGGGATGAGGGTTTCGAATACGGACGCGCCGTAAGTGCCGACGAAGGCCGATGTTTTCCGGTCGGCGTAGCTTTCGTGCGGTCCCCGCCCGAACCAGCGGACGTGGGCGAATTCCCGGGGAAGGGTCATCTTCATCCCGAGACGCGGCATCTCGGGCAGGCCTTCTTTCTCCGGGACGAAGTGAACCGAGACGATGATCTCGGCCGTGCCGAGGACGCGGTAGGTGACCCTGTATTTCGCCGGGACGTCCGTGAGCGCGTATCGAGCCTCGATCCGGACGGCCGACGGGCTTTCCGCCCTGGCTTCGAAGCCCTCCAGGACGCGGTGATCGCCCGCCTTCCGCCAGATCCCGTGACGCTCCGGGAAGCCGTTGCCGAAATCGTTGTCTGTTGGAGCGCGCCAGAAATGCGGCTCAAGCCCGGTCCGGACAAACTCCTTGCCCCGAAAGACATAGGACGTCAGCGCCCCGGTCGTCCGGTCGAACGACGCCGAGAAGCCGGAGCCGCCGACGGTGACCTTCGTCCCGTCCTGTCCGAGGGTCACCGGCCGCATGTCCGCCGCCTTGACCGCCGGGCCGGGACGGACGAGCCCGACGGGGAATTGCCCGGCCGCGGCGACATGTCCCCGCGGAATGAGCGGTTCGTCCCGGGCGTATTCCGCCCGGACGTTGAGAAAATATTCCCTTCCCGGAACGATTCCTACCGCCGGCATCTCGAGCGGAAAGACCGCGCTTCCGCCCGGCCGGATCGCCGGATTCGGGAATTCGCCCGCGGCGACAGGCGGCGCGCCCGTCTCTCCGCTTGCCAGCTCCCACCGGATGACGAACCCGTCCAGGCCGCGGAAGGCATAGCCGTTTCGGACTTCCAGCGCCGTCCGTCCGTCCGCCGTCTCCGTTTTCCGGAACGCGATGGACTGGTAGACCTTCTTCACTTCCCACAGTCCGGGATGGGGCTCCCGTTCCGAATTGACCAGGCCGTTGCAGCAGAAATTGCGCGATGTCGGGATCTCCGGCGGCCCGAAATCCCCCCCGTAGGCGTAATACGTCCGGCCGTTCGGGTCCTTGGTCTCGATGCTCTGATCGACCCAGTCCCAGATGAAGGCGCCCTGGAGGTTCGGATATTTTTCGATCACGTCCCAGTAGTCCTGGAGATTGCCGTTGGAATTGCCCATGGCGTGGGAGTATTCGCACAGGATCAAGGGGCGCGTCTGCTTTTTCAGGCCGTAGGCCTCGATCGTCTCGATCCGGGCGTACATCGGGCAGACGATGTCGGTGTGGGGCCGCGTCCCGGCCGGCTCATATTGGACCGGCCGCGACGGGTCGCGCCCGTGAATCCAGGCCGACGTCGCCTCGAAGTTGAGGCCGTCGCCGGCCTCGTTGCCCAGCGACCAGATGATGACCGAGGCATGATTCTTGTCCCGCTCGACCATCCGGATCGTCCGGTCGAGATGGGCGGGGCCCCATTCCGGCTTGTGGGCCAGGCTTTCCGGGCCGTCGCCCATGCCGTGGCTTTCGATGTTGGCCTCGTCGATCACGTAAAGCCCGTAGGCGTCGCAGAGGTCGTACCAGAGCGGATCGTCCGGGTAATGGCAGGTCCGGACGGCGTTGATGTTGAACTGCTTCATCAGGCGGATGTCCCGAATCATGGACTCCTCGGAAACCACGTGGGCCGTCCGCGGGTCGTGTTCATGGCGGTTGACGCCCTTGAGATAGACCGGCGCGCCGTTGATTAAAAGACGCCCGTCGACGATCTCGACGTTCCGGAAGCCGACCCGGGTGCTCGTCGCCTCCAGGGTCCGCCCGGAGGCGTCTTTGAGGGCCAGGACGACGGTGTAGAGATTGGGCGTCTCGGCCGTCCAGAGCCGCGGGGCGGTTACGTTGCGGGCGATCCGGGCGATCGCCGTTTCTTTTCCCCGGGCCGTCGTCACCGGGGCGCCGGCGGAGAAGACTGTCCTGCCTTGGCCGTCAAGGAGGGTGATTTCGACCGTGGAGAGGCCGCCGGCCCCTCCCGGCCGGCCGGTCACCTCGACCGAGACGTCGAGGAAGCCGTTCCGGCCGTCGGCCGTCAGGTCCGCCCGAGCCCAGAAATCGCGGATCCGGACCCGGGGCCGGGCGAGCAGATCGACGTCCCGCTCGATCCCGCTGATCCGCCAGAAATCCTGGCACTCGAGGTAGGAGCCGTCCGACCAGCGGAAAACCTGCAGGGCGACCTCGTTGTCTCCCTCCTTGAGGAAACGGGTGATGTTCCATTCGGCCGGCGTCTTGGCGTCCTCGCTGTACCCGGCGTATCGGCCGTTGACCCAGACGTAGAAGGCGGATTTGACCGCGCCGAAATACAGGAAGACGTCCCGGTCCTTCCAGTCGGCCGGAACGCTGAAGGTTTTCTTGTAACAGCCGACGGGATTGTTGTCGGCTGGAAGATTGGGCGGATCGGGCGTCTCGCCGGCCTTGAGCCATTCATAATCCGTGTCGAGGTAGATCGGCACTCCGTATCCCTGGAATTCCCAGTTGGAGGGGACGGCGATCCCCTTCCAGCCGCTGGCGTCGAAGCCCGGCTTGAAGAACCCGGCCGGAACGTCGGCCGGCTTCGGCACCCAGTGGAATTTCCACGGGCCGTTGAAGCAGCGGCGGCGGGCGGAGGCGTCCTTGTCGTTCTCGAGGGCCGCGGCTTCATCGGGATAGGGAATGAAGAAAGACCGCGGCGCTTCCTTGCCCGCCCCGACGATCCGCGGATTTTTCCATTCCTCGCCGGTCGGGCCCTTGAGATCCTGGGCGGCCGCGGCGGCCGCGAAAACGGCGGCCAGGGCCAGAGCGAGCGGCGCGAGCATCACATTCCGGAGCTTTTCCATATCTGCCTCCATTTCCTTCGGGGGCGCGGCCTCCGCCGTTAGGGACGGCTCGTGCTTAACCCGGTCATTGTTCATGCCGATGACGGCTGGAACGGGTATCGTCCGGACAAGGCTTTTTTCGAAGCCGGTTCGGAAAAACGTCCTCTTCCTCCGGCGTCGATCGGCCTCGACCGGACGAGAATTGTTTTTTTTATTTTTATTTTTTGACAGGATCCGTCGTTCCCGGTTTTTCTCATGAAGAAGGGTGTCAATCGAATGAACCGGTAAATCAATTAAGAGGATGAGAGCCTCGTCCTCAAATCCGAAACCAGGGCTTCGATTTCGGGCTTGGCCGGCTCGGGCAAGGGGAGAAGCGGCCGGCGGACCGGTCCCCCGTAAAAGCCTTGGATGTCCATGGCGTATTTCAAGCCCGGAAGGCCGTACGTCTCCATGGCGGCCTTGTTCAGCGGGGTCACGTCGAGCTGCCGTTGGGCGGACTCGTCGATCCGGCCTTCCTTGAAGAGGCGATAAATGTCCAAGCAGGCGGCCGGGGCGGCGTTGGCCACGGCCAGGATCGCCCCGGAGGCCCCCATGACCAGGGCCGGCAGAACGACGAATCCCGAGCCGACCAGGCAGGAAAAATCCTCCGGAACATGAGGGATGATTTTTCCCAGGTAGGAGAGGATGCCCGAGCTTTCCTTGAGGCCGGCGATGTTCGGGTGGGTCGACAGCTCGATCAGAAGCTCGGGATCGATCGTCACCCCGGTGTTCTGGGGGATGTTGTAGACGATCACCGGAGTTTTAGCCCCGTCGGCCACCGCGAGATAATGGCCGCGAAGGACGTCCCGGCTCATTTTCGCCTTGTAATAACAAGGCGGCCGGACGAGGGCGGCGTCGGCCCCGGCCGCGGCCATCCGGTTGGTGAAGGCGATCGTCAGCTTCGTGGATTCCTGCCCCGTGCCGGCGATCACCAGCTTGTCCGGCGCGGCGGTTTCCCGGGCCGCCCGGATCAGCCTCTCCGACTCGTCGTTGGAGAGAAGGACGCACTCGCCCGTCGAACCGAGGACGACGTAGCCCGAGAGGTCGAAGGCGTTGAATTTCGCGATGTTCTCACGGAAGCGGGGGACGGCGAGGTCTTCGCCGTCGAACGGGGTGGTGAGGGCGGGGAAGATCCCTTGGAATTTCTTGCTCATCGGTGTTGTCCTCGTCGGCGGGGGATTCGGACCGGCGGCTTTCCCGCTCGGCCCTCCGCAAATCGGCTTCATCGAAGCCGAAATAATGACCCACTTCATGGATGACCGTCGACCGGACCTCGTCGCGGATTTCATCCTCCGTCCCGGCCCAGCGCTCGAGCGGCTTCTGGAAGATGAGGATGACGTCGGGCGGGATGTTGCCGTAATAGGAGCCGCGCTTGTCCAGGGGGATCCCGTGGTAGAGGCCGAAAAGCTCCCAGGGCGACCGCAGGCCCATGTCCTCGACGATCTCGGCGGAGGGAAAATCCTCCACCAGCACGGCCACGTTCTCGATTTTCTCGCGGAAGCTCCGGGGCAAGCCGTCGATCGCTTCGGCGACGAGCTTTTGGAACCGCTCCCGGGACAAGGTGATCATGATGGGGCCGATTTTTCTATCATAGGGGATTGAGCGGCGGGGGTCAATGAGGATCGCGCCTGTCTCCCGGCGGGATCTCCGGTCGAAATATTATTCCTTGTCCGAAATTGGTATAATTCCGCCATGCTGGATCCTAAATTCGTTCTCGAAAACGCCGGTCTGGTCATGGACAAGTGCGCCCAGCGCGGCGTCCGGATCGACCTCTCGGAATTCCTCCGCCTGTCCGAGGCCAGGAAGGAGACCTTGCGCGAGGTCGAGGATCTGCGGTCCCGCCGGAACAAGGCCTCCGAGGAAGTCGCCGGCCTCAAGCGGTCCGGCCGGGACGCGGCCGCCCTGATCGCCGAGACCAAGCTCGTCGGAGAGCGGATCAAAACCCTCGAGGACGGGCTGAAGCCGCTGGAGGAGAGGATCCGGACGACCCTCCTCAATATCCCCAACCTGCCCGACGAGTCCGTGCCCGTCGGGGCGGACGCCTCGGGCAACGTCGAGGTCCGGCGGGCCGGCGAGCCCCGGGAGTTCGATTTCGAGCCGCTGGCCCACTGGGATCTCGGAACGGGCCTTGGGATCCTCGATTTCGACCGGGCGGCCAAGATCGCCGGGTCGCGCTTCACGGTCTCCCTGGCCGCGGCCGCCCGGATGGAACGGGCCCTGATCAATTTCATGCTCGACATCCACACCCGGGAACGGGGCTTCACTGAGATCCTCCCGCCGTTCATCGCCAACGAAGCGAGCCTGACGGGGACCGGCAACCTTCCGAAATTCGCCGCGGACCTCTTCAAGCTGGAGGACTATCCGTGGTATCTCGTCCCGACGGCCGAGGTCCCGCTGACGAACCTCCACCGCGACGAGATCCTGGACGGAGCGGCCTTGCCCGAGCGGTTGGCCGCCTACACGCCCTGTTTCCGGTCCGAGGCGGGCTCCTACGGCAAAGACATCCGCGGCCTGGTCCGCCAGCACCAGTTCAACAAGGTCGAGATGATGGTCTTCTCGCTCCCGGAAAATTCCATGGACGAGCTCGAATCCATGACCGCGGGGGCCGAGGAAGTCCTCAAGCGCCTCGGCCTGACCTACCGGGTCGTAGCCCTTTGCACCGGGGACATGGGATTCGCCAGCCGCAAGACTTATGACCTCGAAGTCTGGATGCCGTCCCGCCGGGGCTTCATGGAGATTTCCTCCTGTTCCAACTGCGGCGATTTCCAGGCCCGCCGGTCGAACATCCGCTTCCGCCGGGACCCCAAAGCCAAGCCGGAGTTCGTCCACACGTTGAACGGGTCCGGACTGGCCGTCGGCCGGACGGTGGCCGCGATCCTCGAGAACTTCCAGCTGGACGGCGGATCGATCGACGTCCCCCAGGCCCTCCGCCCGTATATGGGCGGCCTCACCCGGATCGCCCGATCATAAAACGCCCTTCCTCATTTCCGGAACGATTCGGATATAATGAATTCCCGCGGAAGGATGGCCGAGTGGTTGAAGGCGGCGGTCTTGAAAACCGCTACCCGGTATCCCCGGGTCGGGGGTTCGAATCCCCCTCCTTCCGCATCTTGATCGCCGAGAGAAGCCGGCCAACCGGTTTTCCGGCCATCCCCTCTAAGGCCGGAAAACCGGAGGCAAGCGGAAATCCCCCCGGAAGGGTTTCCTTTCGCTTTCCGATTCTGGTAAGATACGCCCGAATGCAGGAAATGACGAGAGCGCGCCCTCGTTTTTTTCTTTTTTGGATTGTCTTTTTTTATGTCCTCCTTGCCTTTCCGGCCGAGGCCAGCCTCATCCGCGTGCCTGAGGATTATTCGTCTATTAAAATGGCGGTGAGCGTTTCAAGCGACGGGGACATCATCGATGTCGGCGACGGCTTTTATTTCGAGAAGGACATCGTCATCGACCGATGCGTCTCCCTCCGGTCGCGGCGGCTGTTCGGAGCGGTGATCTCCGGCTCCGACAACGAAGACTCGAATTCCGCCGTGCTTTGGGTGCGGTCGGAATGCGAGATTTCGGGTTTCATCATCAAGAACTGTTATCATGGAATCCGCCAGCGGGGCAGCTTGGACGCGGACTGGAAAGCGATCGACCTGGGTTTTATGGACTGCACATATGGAATTTCAATCGATGATCGTACCGGCCGGGTCGGGTCGGTCGAAGTCCGAAACGTTATTTTTGATCGAGGCCTAACGGCCCTCGCGATCAACGACGGCCGGGCCATCGACGCCCGGCGCGTTTTCATCTCGCGCGCCCGCCAGGCCGTATCGGCGTTTGATTACGACCGCTGCTTTTTAGATGAGATCATTTTATGGAATGTTTTCTTTTTCTTTGATCCGATATGTAAGGATAACAATCTCATTCAATCAGGGCCTTCGATTTTTAAATTCCATTCTTGGGACCCGCCTCTCCTCTTGAATGAGATGAGCCGCCGGTTTGACGGCTTGTTCGCTCGTTCTCCCAAGCCCGGAGCGAGGGACGAGGACAATCGCCGGCG
>JAAZPG010000106.1 GCA_012797375.1 Acidobacteriota bacterium | reverse complement strand
CGCCGGGGGGCAAGTCAACGAAAGGAAGAGAAGCGCGCTTTGAGGCGGCCCGCCGATATGTTAAAGTGAAAGATGAAATGAGCGAAACGGCCTGGAGCATCGCCCCGCCCTCGACCGCGGCTCCCGCCTTGGCCGCCGCCCTCGGACTGCCGCCGGTCCTCGGGCAGATTCTGGCCAATCGCGGTTTCACGGACGCCGCCGGGGCAAGGCTTTTCCTCGAGGCCGGCTTGGAGGACATCCCCGACCCGTTCCTGCTTTCCGGCATGGACGCGGCCGTCGCCCGGATCGAAAAAGCGATCCGGGAAAAGGAGACAATCCTGATCTTCGGGGATTACGACGTCGACGGCGTGCTGGCCACGGTGATGCTCCATAAGGCGCTGTCGGCGCTCGGGGGGAAGGTCGATTGCTTCATCCCGGAACGGCTCAAGGACGGGTACGGGATCAAGGACGGCCACGCGGAGGCGGTTGTCGCGCGCGGAGCCCGGCTCGTCGTCAGCGTCGATTGCGGCATCAAATCCGCCGGCTTCGTCCGCGCGGCCGCGGCCGCCGGTGTGGATGTCATCATCACCGATCATCACCTCCCGGGACCCGAGCGGCCGGCGGCCCTGGCCGTTCTCGACCCGGTCCTGCCGGAAGCGGGTTATCCCGATCGGAACCTGGCCGGCGTCGGGGTGGCGTTCAAGCTCATTCAAGCGCTCTACCAGAGAGCCGGACGGGCCGGCGTTCTTCCCCATTATCTCAAGCTCGTCGCCATCGGGACCGTCGCCGACGTCGTCGACCTTCGCGGCGAGAACCGCATCCTCGTTCGGCGGGGCCTGGCCGAGCTGGCCCGGGTGTCCAATCCCGGCCTCCGGAGCCTGATGGAAATCTGCGGCCTGACCGGTCGGCCGGTGACCGTCGGGGACGTCGGCTTCCGCCTCGGCCCGCGGATCAACGCGGCCGGACGGATGGGCCGGACGGAGCTCGCCCTCCGTCTCTTTTTCTCGAAGTCCGCGGCCGAGGCGGCCGCCGTGGCCGGCGAGTTGGACGTCCTCAACCGGCGGCGCCAGGAAACCGAGGATTCCATCCTGGCCGACGCCGAGGAGCGCGTCCGGACCGGGGGGTTGGCCGAAACGCACAAGATCCTGATCCTCGGGGATGAAAAATGGCACCGGGGAATCATCGGGATCGTCGCCTCCCGCTTGAAGGAAATCTTTCATCGGCCGGTCGTCCTGTTTTCCTACGACGACGGCCTTGCCTTCGGCTCGGGGCGGTCGATTTCCGGATTCTCCCTGATCGATTGCCTCGAGGAGGCCCGGCCCCTTTTCCTCAGCTACGGCGGACACCGGCAGGCCGTCGGCTGCGCCCTTCGCCGGGAATCCCTGCCGGCCTTCAAGGAGGCGATGAACCGGGCCGTCGACGCCCGCTTGACCTTCGATGATCTGCGACCCTCGATCGCCATCGACAGCCGGCTGGAGTTCACCGACATCGGGGCGGACTTGTGGCGCGGCCTCGCTCTTCTCGAGCCCCACGGCGTCGGCAATCCCCGGCCTGTTTTTCTGACCGAGGGGGCCGTCGTCGCGGCCGAGCCCCGCAAGCTCAAGGACCGCCACGTCAAGTTCCTTCTGCGGAAGGACGGCCGGACGTTCGAGGCGATCGGCTGGAACCGGGGCGCCTGGGCGGGGGAATTTCCGGCCGGAAGCCGGATCGACGGCGTGTTCACCTTCCAGACGTCCGCCTATCTCGGCGAAGAGCGCCCGTATCTGGCGCTCGAGGATCTCCGGGCGGGATGAGAGAATCCATGGCTCATCCGTCTTCCCGAAGCCGGGCGAAAACGGCCGTCCGCGTTCTCCTCATCGGCTTTCTGGCCGTCCTCCTCGCCGTTGTTTTCGTCTTTTTAAGCCGCCGGTCCGACCGTCCGGCGGCCATTCGGCCCGAGACGCGGCCGCT
>JAAZPG010000105.1 GCA_012797375.1 Acidobacteriota bacterium | reverse complement strand
CGCTCGAGGGCGCCGAACGGGACGTTCTCGGCGGCATCCAGACATCCGCTCCCGGATACGGCTTGCCCGGAAAAGACGCCGTCTACGGAACGATCGAGGGCTTGATCTCCCATTTCCAATATTTCATGAAGGGACACGGCCTGCGGCCGCCGGCCGGGGAGGTCTACGCGGCGATCGAGGGGGGCAACGGCGAGCTGGGATTTTACCTCGTTTCCGACGGAACGGACCGGCCTTACCGGCTCCACCTGCGGGCTCCGTGTCTTCACGTGGTCTCCGCCCTGGCCGGCTTGATCCAGGGGCGGCTGCTGGCGGACATCATTCCGACCTTCGGCTCGATGAACATGATCGGCGGGGAGCTGGACCGGTGACGAACGCGTTTCCCTCGGGACTGCGGACCCGGATCGAGGCGATCCTCGCCCGCTATCCGAACCGGCGGGCCGCTCTTCTTCCCGTCCTCCACCTTGTCCAGCGGGAACGGGGGTTCATCGGTCCGGAGGATGAGGCCGAGGCCGCCGTCCTCTGCGGCCTGCGGCCGGTCGAGGTCCGGGAAGTCTTGACGTTTTACACGATGTTCCGGCGCGAGCCCGCCGGCCGCCATCTTCTGCGCGTCTGCACGAATTTGTCCTGCTCCATCCGGGGAAGCGCCGGGATCCTGGACCATCTCCGCCGCGCGTTCGGCCTCCAGCCGGGACGGACGACGCCGGACGGGCGCTTCACCCTGGTCGAAGTCGAGTGTCTCGGGGCCTGCGACAAGGGGCCGTGCCTGCTGGCCGGAGACACGCTCCATGAAAACCTGACGCCGGCCGCCCTGGACGCGATCCTGCGGGAGCTGGAGTGACCGATGGCGGAAAGACCCCTCACCTCGACGTTCGACCCGGCCGGCCCCCGGTCGCTGGAGGCCTACGTCCGCGGCGGAGGCTACGCCGCGGCCCGCCGGGCCCTGGCCGAAATGACACCGGCGGCGGTAGCCGGCGAAGTCAAGGCCGCCGAGCTCCGAGGCCGGGGAGGGGCGGGTTTTCCGGCCGGGGTGAAATGGAGCTTTATTCCCCGGACGGATCCGGGTCCTTTTTATCTGTGCGTCAACGCGGACGAGGGAGAGCCGGGGACGTTCAAGGACCGGCACATCCTGGCCCACGATCCGCACCTCCTGCTCGAGGGAATCATTCTCTGCGCTTATGCCGTGGGCGTTCATACGGCGTACATCTATATCCGGGGCGAATACGAGGAGCCGGCCCGGCGCTTGGAGAAGGCGATCGCCGAAGCCGCCGGGGCGGGCGTCCTGGGAGCGAGCGTCCTCGGCTCGGGCTTTTCCCTGGACGTGATCGTCCACCGCGGGGCCGGGGCCTACATCTGCGGCGAGGAGACGGCTCTCCTCGAATCCCTCGAGGGATTCCGCGGGAAGCCGCGCCTCAAGCCTCCCTTCCCGGCGGCGGTCGGGCTGTTCGGCAAGCCGACGGTCATCAACAACGTCGAGACGCTGGCCCATCTGCCCGCCGTCATCCGGAACGGGGCGTCTTGGTTTCTCGGTCTCGGAAAACCGAAGGACGGGGGGACGCGGCTGGTCAGCGTCAGTGGATCGGTGGTCCGGCCGGGCGTCTACGAGCTCCCGATCGGGACGCCGCTGCGGGACGTCGTTTTCGTCCATGCCGGCGGCTTGGCTCCCGGCCGGACGCTCAAGGCCGTGATTCCCGGAGGAATGTCGTCGGCCGTCCTGGGGCCCGGAGAAATCGACGTGCCCATGGACAGCGCCTCGCTGGCCGCGGCCGGCTCGATGATCGGATCGGCCGGAGTCATCGTGATCGACGACGCGGTTTCGATGAAGACGGTCTTGGACCGGATCAGCCGGTTTTACGCCCATGAATCCTGCGGTCAATGCACCCCCTGCCGGGTGGGAACGTCCTGGATCCGGCGGATCGTCCTCCGGCGCGGGGCCGGAGAGGGCCGGGCCGGCGATCTCGACCGGATCGTCCGGCTGGCCGGGGCGATGAAGGGACGGACGCTCTGCCCGTTCGGGGACGCGGCGGCCGTTCCGATCCTGGCTTTGGTTACAAAATTCCGAGCGGAATTGGAACAATAGCGCCATGGTCAAAGTGACGATCGACGGACGGGTCCTGGAGACGGCCGAGGGAACGACGATCCTGGCCGCGGCCGAACAAGCCGGGATTTCCATCCCCCGTTTCTGCCATCATCCGGCCTTGACTCCCGAAGGCTCCTGCCGCATGTGCGTCGTTGAGATCGAGGGCGCGGCCAAGCTCGAGCCGGCTTGCGCGACGGCTGTCCGGGAGGGGATGAAGGTCGCGACGCAAACGCCGCAGGTGGCCGAAGCCCGGCGGAACGTCCTCGAGCTCCTCCTGGCCGATCATCCGGTCGATTGTCCCATCTGCGACAAGGCGGGGGAGTGCCGGCTCCAGGATTATTACCGGGATTACGGGCTTTTTCCGAGCGACCTGCGCGAGCCGAAGACGCGACGGGAGAAGCTTTTAAAAATCGGAGAGCGGCTGATCCTGGACAGGGAGCGCTGCGTTCTTTGCACCCGGTGCGTCCGGTTTCTGAGGGACGTCGCCAAGACGGGCGAGCTGGGTGTTTTCGGCCGGGGCGGCGGGTCGGAGATCGGCTTCATCGAGGGGGCGGCGATGGCCACGCCTTACGCCGGCAACCTCGTCGATCTCTGCCCGGTCGGAGCGATCACCGACGCCGCCTTTCGTTTCCGGACGCGGCCCTGGTTTTTGGAGCCGAAGCCGTCGATTTGCCCGTTCTGCGGCCGCGGCTGCGGGATCGAGGTCGATGTTCACCCCGGCTTCGCCCGGCATCCGGAAACAGGCGGCATCTTCCGCGTTCGTCCCCGGCCCGACGCCACCCCGGCCGGACCGTGGATCTGCGACGTCGGCCGGTACGCTTGGATCGAAATCGAATCGCGCCGGGCCCGGGCGATCGTCTG
>JAAZPG010000104.1 GCA_012797375.1 Acidobacteriota bacterium | reverse complement strand
AGAACCGCTGAAATCAGCGGATTGAATTTTGGCTCCCCGGGCAGGACTCGAACCTGCAACCTATTGGTTACAAGGGCCCCGGAGTTTCCTCCGGGCTTGGACTATCTCTTCACCCGTTCTCTCTCGAAAGAGGGACGAGGGTGTCGGGCGCTTCCCCGGGCGGATAAGCCCAGGTACGAGCTTTCGCTCTAGTCTCTGCACCGTCCCCGCCGCACCGGCGGGGTTTGGCTCAGGATTACCCTCTCCGCGCCGCGGAGGGCGGGCTTCCCTGAGTTCACCCGATTTTTCAACCACGATTTCTCGTGGAAGCTGCAATTGAGCTTACAGCCAACCGCTCTGCCGATTGAGCTACCGGGGAGCAAGCCGGAATAATTTAGCATGACCACTCGGTAAAGGCAAGGGGGATCGGGCGGGGCCGGCGCGGGGAGGACCGCCGGAGACACGATGTCGGATCGGCCGATGACAACCGCCGGCGGAAGCGGGATTGGATCCGGGGATTCGGCGCCCCCGCCGCGTCTTCAAAGCCGCGCTGTTTCCATTTATCGGAGATTTCTGTTATTTTTCCTTTCCGGAAAAGCCCGGGAGGCCGGAAAAGCCTTCTCCGCGGGTCCGCGGCGCCGTCGCAAGCCTTTCCCGGCTCGGCACGCCTTGGCCCCGGGGGATCGCCCTCCCTCCGCGGCGCCTTGCCCGGCGCTTCGCGCGTCGCATCGCCCGGCCCGCCGCTGGCCTCTCCGGACATCGGCCAAAGGAGAAACTCATGAAAACCATCGGCCTCATCGGGGGCATGACCTGGCATTCGACGGTCGATTATTACCGCTTTCTCAACGAGGGCGTCCATCGGCGGCTGAACGGCGCCCACTCCGCCTCGATCGTCATGCGCTCGGTCGATTTCGAGGAAATCGAAAACCTCCAGATCGCCGGCGATTGGGAGCGCTTGACCGCCCTCATGATCGAGGCCGCCCGGACCGTCGAGGCGGCCGGGGCGGACCTTCTCCTGATCTGCGCCAACACGATGCACCGGACGGCCGAGGCCGTGGCCGCGGCGATCGGAATCCCCCTGGTTCACATCGCCGACGCGACCGCGGCCGAAATCCGGCGCCAAGGGTTGAAAACGGTCGGCCTGCTCGGAACCCGCTACACCATGGAAATGGATTTTTACCGCGGCCGGATGGAGAAAATGCACGGCTTGCGCGTCCTCGTCCCGGGCGAAGCCGAAAAGACCTCCGTACACGACATCATCTATAACGAGCTCGGCCTGGGAAAGATCCTCGACGCGTCAAGGAAGACCTACCAGCGGATCATCGACGGCCTCCGGGATCGCGGGGCCGAGGGCGTGATTCTCGGGTGCACCGAGATCCCCCTCCTGATCAAGCCGGCCGACGCGTCCGTTCCCGTGTTCGACACGACGGCCCTCCACTGCAAGGCGGCGGTCGACCTGGCCCTCGAATAACGGGGAACTATCCTCGTCCGCTAGCCGACCCGGGTCTTTTCATCGAAAAACCGGCCTTTCGAGCCGGCCTCCATCCCCGTCCATCCTCCGGGCCGACGATTCCTCCCCCGGTCATGAAAAGCACGCCGCCCCCTTCCCTTTCCGCCATGGGGCCGGATGAGGCTTCCTCGAACCCGGACTCGGGCTTGGATGCCCGGCGGAGAATTTCGTTTTGACTTCGCGGCCGCGCCCGTGATATTTTGT
>JAAZPG010000103.1 GCA_012797375.1 Acidobacteriota bacterium | reverse complement strand
CTTGCCCCGGAGGATGTCGGCCACCGCCTCCAGGCGATAGTCCTTCCGCGGCGGCAGGGGGACGGCCGCGCCCTTCCGGCCCCGGGTCTCCTTGATCTTCTTTTCATAGGTTTCCCAGGTTTTCATATACGCGCGGGCTTGGTCGAATTCCAGGCGGATGGATTCCTCCACGCCCATGCGGGACCGGGGATAGCGGGGTTTGCCCGCGCCCGAAAAGTTCGTTTGCTTGGGGTTTTCGCCCAGGGCCCACTTGCTCGTCAGGGGCGCGCCCTTGAACAGGAGGCCCTCGGCGTCCGCTCCCCACCGCAGCTTCAGGCAGACGCCTCGGCCGCCGATGGGATTGGCCGAGCCGTGGGTCGTATGAATCGAGGTCACGCCGCCCGTTAAGGCGTAGAAAATATTCAGGTCCTCGGGATTGAGAACGTCCCGGATGTCGACTTCGGCCGTGATGAGATCGCCCGTTTCATTGACTCCGCCCTCGATGGCGATATGGGAATGGGAGTCGATGATCCCGGGCATGATCCACCGCCCCTTGAGGTCGATGACTTCCGTTCCGGCCTCCGCCGGAAGATCCTTGCCCAGCTTGGCGATCTTGGTCCCGATGATCAGGATGTCGCCGTCGAAATTCTCCCCGGCGATGGGAAGAACGTGGGCGTTTTTGAGCAGGAGCCGCGCTTCGGCGGCCGGGAGCGCGGCGGCGGCCGCTAGAAGCCCGATCAGGGCGAGAATAAAGAATTTCTTTTTCATGGCTTTCTCCAAGGCCTCAGGCGGGATTCCGCTTTCCCGTGAACTCGGTCGAGCCGGATGTCCCTTGAACGGCCGTCCCCCGCATCGTGTCTCCGGTCACCGTGGCCGAGAAATAGAGATCGATGTCCTGTCCGCCGACGCTGGCGTTCACCTCGAAATAGACCTGGTCGGCCGAAACCGATCCGCCGGTGAAATCGAACGCCCCGAACGGCGTGGTCATCTTCCCCGACAGGGAGGCTTCCTCCTGGGCGAAATCCACGGTCAGGGTCAGCCCGGCTTCGGGGAGGGACAGCTCCCAGCGGCCGGAGACGTTGACCGTCGGCTTTTCGCCTTCCTTGGCTTTGGGTTTCGTGAAGTCGAACAGCCGGCCGTCGGCGAAAACGTATTTGACCTTGGGCTCCTTGGCCAGGGGATCCCCCTCGACCAGAACGAGGTTGGCGATCCGGCCGGCCTCGACCGCGCCCAGGGCCTTATCCAAACCCAGGAAGGCGGCCGGAGAGGACGTCAGGGCTTCCAGGGCCTTGTCCGGGGACAGCCCGGCCTCGACCGCTTTTTGGACGCCCTCCATGAAGCTCTTGGGATCGTCCGTGCCGAGGGAGGAGAAAGCGAACGGGATGCCGGCTGAGGCCAGGGCGGCCGGATTCCGCGGATAGAACTCCTTTTCGGCTTTTTCCTTTTCAGCCTTGCCCAGCTGGCTGAAGCGGCTCGTCGCCGGCGCCTTGAAGGCGACCGTGCAGAGAATCCGGGCCTTGGCCTTCTTTAATTCGGGGACGACTCTTTGGGCTTCGCCGCCCAGGTCGCAGAGAAAATAGTCCAG
This sequence comes from Acidobacteriota bacterium, assembly GCA_012797375.1. Taxonomy (GTDB): domain Bacteria; phylum Acidobacteriota; class Aminicenantia; order Aminicenantales; family UBA4085; genus JAAZPG01. The sequence goes on along the minus strand of JAAZPG010000103.1, from coordinate 3,161 downwards.
CTTCAGCTCCTCGGCCAGGGCCAGCGACCGCCGGATGTCATGCTGGTTGTTGCAGAAGAAAACGACGGGTTTCTTGCCAGAGGCGTACTCCCGGAGAATGTCCCACCGGCCGTTATAGACGGGCCGGCGGATGCCCGCGGGCATCTTCGCCCAGAGATCGGCGTTCAGGCCGTAATGCCCGATGTCGGCGAATTCCTGGCGAAAGAAGGCCACCACTCCCATGAGCGAGTTCGGATAGACCATGAAGGAGGCGGGGGCATAACCCAGGCCGAGCCAGGTGTCCTTGAGCAGGAGGGCTTTATTCTTGTCCTCCGAGCTGAGGGAGAAGAGCGAGGCCCGCCCGGACAAAACGCCCTTGGACGGAATGGCTTGGACGGCGGTCAAGCCGAGTTTATGATATTTTTCGAGGGTCGACTTGCCCAGGACGGCGAAGTCGAACGCCCGAAGCTCCGGCGTCAGGCCGCGGTCCTTGTCCGTGAACTCGCCCGAATAGAACTTCGCCGGGTCGAATTTTTCCTCGGGGAGCTTGAGCAGCGACTGGCCCAGGCCGTCGATGAGGCCCGGGTGCAGGGTGAGAGCGCTCCCGTCGATGACCTCGGCGTCGGGCGGAATCGCGGTTTCCGCGCCGATGGACTCGATGAGCCCGCCGCGGATGATCACGGTCGCCTTGGGCAGGACGGGTCCGCCCGGCGTCACCACGCGGCAATCCTTGACGGCCCAGACTTCGTGCAGGGACTCTTCGGACGCGAGGAGCGGAACGCTCGCGAGCCAGAGACCCAGGCACAGGAACAGGGAGGCCGGGGGTAATCTCCTCTTGGCCATCATGCCTCCTTCTGGCGGGTGGAATAGTCGTTCAAGCGTCGGAAGGGAACATCATCCGGACGCGAACGTTGATCTTGATTATATACGATTGCGGCTGGAAAAAGGTTCGTATGGAAAGGGCCGGAACACGGGATGTTTTGCCCCGCGGCCGCTCCGCGGGGACCCCGGCGTAAATTTGAAGCGGCGGACGGGCGGTTCCGTTTGACAAGGCCCCCCTGGGGTTCTATATTCGAGAAAAGTAAAAATCGGCGGAATTGCGGAGGAGCGGCCATGAAGAAGATTTTCCGGATCGGGGCGGCCGCCTCCGGCCTTTTGGTTTACGGGGCGGCCGGAGGCCATGGTTTTTCGGATGTTTTCAAGACGGCGGAAGGGGATTTGAAAATCTCTCTTCCCGGCCACGCGACCGTTTTTTTCGAGTTCGGGGGGACAACCGTCTGGGTGGATCCGACTAAGCCGTACGTCTTTGTTCCCGACCATCCGCCCAAGGCCGACGTGATCCTGGTTTCTCATGAGCACGGCGATCATCTTGATCTCGAGGGGATCGAGGCCGTCAAGAAAACAGGGACGAGGATCATCTGTCCGGCCGTGTGCGCCGGCCCGCTGCCCGGCGGCGAAATCCTGGCCAACGGCGGGAAAACGGCGGTTCTCGGCGTCTCCATCGAAGCCGTCCCGGCTTACAACCTCGCCGGGATGCGGAGTCCCGGCGTGCCGTTCCATCCCAAGGGCTCGGGCAACGGTTATGTGCTCACCTTCGGCGGCTTGCGGGTCTACGTGGCCGGCGATACGGAGAACGTTCCCGAGGTCAAGGCCCTGAAGAACATCGATGTCGCCGTTCTGCCCCTGATGACGCCCTACACGATGACCGAGGAGATGCTGGCCGACGCGGCCCGGGCCTTCAAGCCGGACGTCCTGTATGTCTACCATACCCGGACCGAGGATTTTTCGAAGCTGAGAAATCTCCTGAAGGATTCCGGCATCGATCTCCGCCTCCCGTCCTGACGTCCGCGGGGAAATTTTCTGCAACGGGGCGGAGCGGAAACGACCCATCAAAACCGGGCGGACGGCGGTCCGTCGAAATCTTTCTCCGCCCGCCGGACCTCGGCGACAAAGGCGGCGACCTTATCGAAGTCCTTTTTGAACCGGACGGGTTTCCCTTCCCGGTCCAGGGCGTTGGTCAGGGTACAGCTGTCGGCCCCGGCCGGACGAACGCTTCGCATGGATTCATAGACGTTCTCCGGCGACAAGCCGCCGGCCAGGATGACGGGAATCCGGCTTGCCCGGACGATTTTCGCGGCCCGGTCCAGGTCCGGACGCCGGCCGGTGATGCCCACGAAGCCCTCGACCGGCCCCCGGCCCAGCCAGGTGTCGATCAGGAAACCATCGCTCGAATCCTCCAGGGCGGCCGCGATTTCCAGGGCGGGAAAGCCCGGAAGCCGGCCCGCTTCCGGAACCGGAAGGGTCCGGACGATTCCGATTCCAGGGAATCTTTCCCTGAAACGATGTTGCTTTTCGGCGACGGGCCGCAGGTCGTGCGGCCGGCCTTGCTCGTCGGTCAAGGCCTCGCAGAAATGAACATAATCGGGCCGGAGAATATCCATCACCGAAAAAAGCTTGTTTTCATTGGAAAAAAGCGGAATCAGGGAGCTTTTCGCGTCTGTTCCGCGGACGAGCTCGACGACCTCCCGGATCCGGCTCCGTCCCCGGTCCGTTTCCGAAAGGATCACGCTTCCGAGACGGTCCACGCCCAGGGCGAGGCAGCGCTCCGCTTCCTCGGGCGTCTGGATTTCATAGATTTGGACGATCATGATTTTTCGGAAAAAGACTATACGTTTCCGCCGGCGTGGGGTCAATGGGGAAAAGCCCCTTGACATCAGGTTTGCTTTTCGCTAGGATACTTCCGCTGCTTCGTATCCTTTTGCTTCTACATTAAGAAAAAAGTCTGGAAAGCAGGACTTTTTTCGGAAAGATGCGCCGCTGGCGGTGCGTCTTTTTTCCTTTTGGGAGAGGTTTTTTTGCCAGCGTAGCTCAGCTGGTAGAGCGGCTGATTTGTAATCAGCGGGTCGGGGGTTCGATTCCCTTCGCTGGCTTAGGAGCATCTGCTGAGGCGGATAAAGCATGAAAGCCGGGCAGGTACCAAAGTGGTTAAATGGGACGGGCTGTAAACCCGTTGCGGAAACGCTTCGAAGGTTCGAATCCTTCCCTGCCCAGAATAACGACGCGGGAATAGCTCAGTTGGTAGAGCGGTGGCCTTCCAAGCCATCTGTCGCGGGTTCGAATCCCGTTTCCCGCTCTTAAGGCATTTTTCGTGGCCGCCCACGTAGCTCAGTTGGTAGAGCACG
>JAAZPG010000102.1 GCA_012797375.1 Acidobacteriota bacterium | reverse complement strand
GGGAGCTTGGCCCGGCGGAGGATTTGAAAAAACGATTGTTTAGGCATGGCGGATCTCGCTTGGGAATTGGTGTCGTTTGACGGTTTATCGGTCATGGGAGGAACAGTCATCTCTCCGCCGGCCCGCCGGATTCCCCGGGAAGCGGGACGCGCTCCATCTCCAAGCCTTTGCCTTGGGCCCGGTAGAGGCCGGCCAGCGAAACATTGTAATCGACGACGGCCTTCAGTTCCATGGTCAGGGCGTTGGCCAGGTCCCGCTGGTATTGAAGGATGAAATAATTGGTGCTCAGCCCGACTTTGAGCTTCTCCTCCTCGGCCTCGAGCTTCTTGGCCGCGTTTTCCCGGGCGACCCGGTAGGCCTGAATCCGGAGGTAATTGGTCTCGACCGCCCGGACGGCGGTCCGGATATCAAGGAAAATCTGTTGTTCCTGGTTTTTCATCCGGAGCTGGGCCTGCTCGAGAGCCAAGTCGGCTTGGGCCACGAACGCCCGGGAAAAGACCGTGCTCAGGGGGATGTTCAAGCTCAATCCGAGAGACCAGTTCTTGTACCTGAAATCCATGGCATCCTTCAGGGCTTGACCGCCGCCGGCCGGGACGACCCCGATGATCTTGCCCGATAAGGCGTTGTTGTTCTCATAGATGATTTGCGTTCCCGAGATGCCCGGGCTCCACAGCGAAGCCTGCAGGCGCAGATCGGGCGCCGTCTGGTTCCGGGCGTAGCTGAGGTTGAACCGGCTCGTTTCCATGCCGACCCGGGCCGCCTGGAGATCGGGACGGTTCTCATAAGCTTCGCGGAGAGCCCGGTCGAGATCCACGTCCGGCTTGGAAACCGACGGCGAATCGGTCGGGATGATGTGGAGGGAGGCGGCCCGCGTATTCTCCGCCTCGAGGTTCATCAGGGTTTTCAAGAGGTCCTCGCTGTTGCGGACCATGGCCTCCGCCTCGAGAATATCCGCTTCCCGGGTGGAGACGTCGGCTTGGGCCGTCAAGATTTCGATGGGGGGCAGGGTGCCGGCTTCGATCTCGGCTTTATTTTTTTCCAGCAGCTCCCGGGCCAATTTCAAGGATTGCCGCCGGACATTCAAATTTTCCCGGCTATACACGAGATTCCAATAAGCGCTCTTCGCCCGGTAGACGTATTCCTCCATCGTCTCGCTGAGGTTGTATTCGGACATGTCGCGGTTGTTCCGGGCCAGGATGAACTCCCGGCGGCTCATTTTCCAGCCGAAATCCTTGAGAAGAGGCTGGGAAAAATTGAACCGGAGGGTGCTGCCGAAGCGCGGGTTGATGGTTTGGAATTGCCGGGTGGTATCCGATTTATAGCCGATGAGGCTCATGGAGAGGGTTCCCCCGGTCGGAAGAACCTGGGAAAATTGGGAGGAGTAATCATTTTGCAGCGTGGAGACGGCCGCCCCGGCGGCGTCCAGGAATGAATACGAGGCGGAGATATTGTCCTGCCGGCTGTAGGAAAGGGCCAGCGAGGGGATGAATTTCTCTCCGGCCAAGGCGACCGCGGCCTCGGCGATTTGCGGCGTGAGAACCTCGGCCGCCAGGCCGAGGTTGTTGTTCAGGGTTTTCTGGATGCATTCCGGCAAGGACAAATTCAGATTCTCCCCTTCCTGGACCGCCGGGGCCGGCAGGGAGAGGACCGCCAGAAGCAGGGGGATGGCTGCGCGGGTAGGGCGTTTCATAATCCGTTAAGACCTCCAAGATGAATCCGGCCCGAAGGCGAGGTAAAAACCAACCTTCATATTTTAGACGAAAAGAGGGCCGTTCTCTTTCCTTTTTTTTCTTTTTGGATAACTGATTGATTTAACGTGAGTCTTGCGGAAAACAAGGCTTTTCGGAAAAGGGAGAAAAAGCGGCTCTTGACCGGGAACAAACTCTTTTCCGGTCTTTTTGGATTATAATGACAACATGAGCACCGCAGAGGCTGGAGTGTTGCTCCTGGCCTTGGCCGGCTTGTTTTTTTCCGGCGGGGGGCCGGCCCCGGGCCGGGACGAGAACACCGTCTTCGCCCGGCGCCGCCAAGCCATGGTCGCCGGGCAGCTCGCCTCCCGAGACATCCGGGACAAGCGCGTGCTTGAGGCGATGGGCCGGGTGCCGCGGCACCTCTTCATTCCGCCGGAGTCCCGGGAGCTGGCCTACGAGGATTTTCCCCTGCCGATCGAAGAAGGCCAGACGATCTCCCAGCCGTATATCGTCGCCCTGATGACCCAGTGCCTGGAGCTCAGGGGCGGCGAGCGGATCTTGGAAATCGGAACCGGCTCGGGGTACCAGGCCGCCGTTCTCTCGGTCCTGGCCGCGAAGGTCTATACCATCGAGTATCACGCCTCCTTGGCCGGGACCGCGGCCGACCGGCTCGCCG
>JAAZPG010000101.1 GCA_012797375.1 Acidobacteriota bacterium | reverse complement strand
GGTAAGGTTTTTATATGGCTTGACAGGCGGAGCGCGGCGCCCCAGCGGGACTCTCAGAGGAGAAAGATGCCGCGGGCCCGGCAATCCTCGACTATCGCCGCGGGCCAGATGCCGGCTTGGACCTCGCCGATGTGGAGCTTTCGCAGGCAATACATGCAAAGCCGCGACTGGCCGATTCCCCCGCCGATCGAGAGCGGCAGCCGTCCGGCGATGAGCTCGCGGTGAAAGAAAAGCTCGCGGCGCGCCGTCTGTCCCGTGATCTCGAGCTGGCGCATGAGGGCCCTCTCGTCCACGCGGATTCCCATGGAAGAGATCTCGAACGCCCTCTCCAGGACGGGATTCCAAACAACGATGTCGCCGTTCAGGCCGGCGCCCATGTCCGTCGGCGTCGTCCAATCGTCGTAATCGGGGGCTCGGCCGTCATGGGGACGGCCGCTCCGCAGCGCCCCCCCGATGCCGAGAATGAACGCGGCTCCGTGCGCGCGGCACAGGGCGTCTTCGCGCTGGCGGGGATCGAGGCCCGGATACCTGTCCTCCAGGTCCTGGGCGTGGACGAAGACGAGGTCGTCGGGCAGGGCGGGGCGGATCTTTGGATAATGGCTGTGGATGAAGTGCTCCGTCCGCCGGATGACCGCGTAGATCTTGCGAACGATGCGCTTCAGGAATCTCAAGTCGCGCTGCACGCGCCCGATGACCCGCTCCCAATCCCACTGGTCGACGTAGAGCGAGTGGAGGGCATCGAGCGTTTCATCGGGGCGGATGGCGTTCATGTCCGTATAGATGCCGTCGCCGGGACGGATTTTCAGATCGCGGAGCGCGAGGCGCTTCCATTTGGCGAGGGACTGGACGACTTCGAGCGTCACGCCATTGAGGCTCGTCGCCGAGAAGGACACGGGGCGCTCGACGCCGCTCAGGTCGTCGTTGATGCCGGTCCCGGCTTCGACGAAGAACGGCGCGGTGATCCGCCTCAGATGAAGCTCGCGCGCCAGGTGGTTCTGGAAAAAATCCTTGATCATTTTGATGGCCTTCTCCGTCTCTTGAGCGCTCAGCAAGGAACGGTAGCGGGCCCGGCTCGGTCGTTCGGATGGGACCATGGGGGACTCCTTTCTACTCTACGCGGATGGCATCCTGAAGGAAATGGGGGGCGGGACGAGATCTTACGGGGCGGTGGGGACCACCCCGTTCGGGCGGCCGTTATTGACAAAGAAGCGCGGCCCGATCAAAGCCGCCGGCCTGGACTTCTTCGTCGTCATGGCGGTATTATAAATTAATGGCGTTCGATGTCAACGGGAAGCCGTGCCGGGGCCCTCGCCGTCGGCCGTTTCATGGCGGCCCGGCATCAGAGGATACGTGTATCCCCCTTCGACCGCGGCCCCGGCGTTCCGGACGCGCGTGACGAACTGTCCGCAATTGCTGCCGATGAGGTTCTCCTCGAGCTCGCCGATGCTGAGGATGACGTCGTATCCGGCCTTCTTCAGGTCCGTCACGGCCCCGTACGTCTCCCGGCCGGGCGTGACGTGAGAGACGATCCCGTTCAACGCGGCCCGATGGGTCGGATTGACGGGCGTGATTTTGATCAGGAACAGCTGGGGCGAAAAATGCGCCAAGAGCGCGCCGGGATCGACGGGCATGTTCTCGGCCAGGGCGAAATTGAGGGCGATTCTCCGGTCGTCCCCTTCAAGGAACGCGCGCCCGTATTCGGCCATCCTCGCGAAATCCCAGGTCTTGACCGGAACGAGCCGCGTTCTCAAGGGCCCATCCGTCGTGT
>JAAZPG010000100.1 GCA_012797375.1 Acidobacteriota bacterium | reverse complement strand
GCCCGACGAGCTGGACGTCTACGACCACATCGCCGCCGTCGCCCACGCGATCATCGCCGAAGTCTTTTCCCGGGACGCGGTCACGCCGGGCGTGACGACGGTTTCAGACGTCGTCTGGAGGCTCCGAGAGCGGGTCTCGTCCCTCGGTCTCGAGACGTGGTTCCAGCCGTCCGTCGAGATCCAGCGGCCGGGGGAGTCCCTGGACGGCGAGGCCGATGTCATCCATCGGGGCGACTTGCTTCATTGCGATTTCGGCATCCGGTATCTCGGTTTGTGCACCGACACGCAGCAGCACGCCTATGTCCTCAGGCCGGGGGAGGAGGACGCTCCGGCCGGCCTGAAAGCGGCTTTGGCTCAAGGAAATCTCCTCCAGGACATCCTGCTTGAGGAATTCAAGGAAGGCCGCGCGGGAAACGAGATCCTCGCTTCGGCTCTCCGGAAAGCCAAGGCGGCCGGACTCCGGCCGAGCATTTATACTCATCCCCTCGGGTATCACGGCCACGCCGCCGGCCCGACGATCGGGCTGTGGGACAAGCAGAACGGCGTTCCCGGGGACGGCGATTACCCCCTGTTCGCCGACACGGTTTATTCGATCGAACTCAACATCACGGCCGCGGTCCCCGAATGGGGCGGGACGGACGTCCGGATCGCCCTCGAGCAGGACGCCGTCTTCGGCCGGACGGGATCGCGCTTCCTGGATGTCCGGCAGACCGCCTTTCACCTGATCCGGTGACGAGGCGGGCCGGGAGCTCAGCCCCGGCTTTGCGGCAGGATCTCGATCCAGTAGCCGTCCGGGTCCTCGATGAAATAAATCCCCATCGTCGGATTTTCGTAGCAGACGACGCCCATCTCCTTGTGCTTCCGGAACGCGCCGTCGTAGTCGTCCGTCCGGAAGGCCAGGTGGATTTCGTTGTCTCCCAGGTCGTATTTTTCCGTCCGGTCCCGAAGCCAGGTCAACTCAAGGCGGTGGGCGCTCCGGCCGTCGCCGAGATAGACGATGAGAAAGCTCCCGTCCTTGGCGGCGATCCGGCGGACTTCCGCAAGCCCGAGGGCTTCCTTGTAGAAGGCCAGGCTCCGGTCCAAGTCGAAAACGTTGACGTTGTTGTGAGCGAAGGTGAAGGTCATCGGAAATCACGGGTCGTCCGGAGGACGAGCTCGCGGATCAGGCGGCCGTATGCCCGCTCGGGATCCCGGGCGTCGAACATCACCTGCCCGTTTTTCAGGACGCTGAGATCGGCGATGTCCATCCGGACCCGGGCCGAGTCCATCCAGAACGTCGTCCCGTCATGGGTGTCCATCAGCCGGGCGGACATGAAGGCGTCCATGTCGACGGAAGCCCGGATCGAACCGAGAAGAATGGCTCCCAGTTCCACCCGCGGCCGGGCCTTGGAGACGTCGAGGATCCCGGTCAGCACGGCATCGACGTTGTAGCGGCTCCGGAGATCGGCCAGGATTTCCGGCGTGGGAACGGGCGACCTCGATCCGCGCAAAACCGTCGCCGCCGGGCCGAGATCGATGATCCTGGTTCCGGGCTGGGACCGGAGCAGGACTTCGAGAAAAACCTGGTTGGCGTACTCGTCGATGTTTCCCTCGGCCCGGGTGTCGAAGCCGATGAAACCGATGGTTCCGAAGCGATCGAGGTTGATCCGCGGGGCCATGACGCATCCGGCCGAGGCGATCGCGATAAGGGCCGGGGCGAGGACGGCGGGAAGTCGTTTCATCCGGCGCTCTCCTTTCTGGAAAGTACGCCCATTATAAAGCCGGGAGGCGGTTTCGGCAACGTCCCGGCGCGGGCCGGATGAGAACACAGCGGAACCGGACGGTTATTGCAGTTTTTCCCGGCCTTCGAACGTGCGGTAGGGCGAGAGCAGGGCCAGGATTTCCCGGTCCTTGGCCGGCAGATCGTTGCGGACGATGCGGGCCAGAAGCTCTCCCAGGCCGGGACCGAGCATGAATCCCTGCCCGCACATCCCCTCCGCCAGCAGCAGTCCCTTGACTTCCCGGGCCCAGCCGACGAGGGGAAAGCCGTCGGGCGTCATCGGGTAGACGTTGCGCCATGTCCGCCGGACGCGCAGGTTCTGAAGCCGGGGGATCAGATTGACCATCCGGTGGGCGACCATGGGCAGGAACGTGCTGGTTTCGCGCTTTTCCAGGCCCCAGATGCTGGGATTCGGGGTGATGCAGAACATGATCTGGCCGGTGGCATGCTGGTAGAAATAATAATTGACCGAGCTGTCGGTCGGGCGGATGTCGACGATCATCGGATGGAGGAACGGGGCGACCGGCTCGGTCACGGCTCCCTCGTGGGCGTCTGGTTTGACCGGAAGGTCGAGACCGGCCATGCGCCCGACCTCGTCCGCCCAGCCGCCGGCCGCGTTGACCACGATCTCGGCGGCATATTCGCCCTTGTTCGTCCGGACTCCGCGGACGGCTCCATTTTCCATAATCAGGCCGGTGACGGTTTCGCCGAAGCGGAACATCGCCCCCGCTTTTTTTGCCGCCCGCCAGAAGGCATGAGCCGAAAGGAGGGGAGAGGCGCTCCCGTCGTCGGGCGAATACGTTCCGCCGATCAGGCCCTCGGGATTGAGATCGGGGACGATTTCAAGCATCGCCTTCCGGTCGAGCCAATCGATGTTCAGGCCGAACGCCTTCTGGGTGACCAGAAGCTCCTTGAGAGCCTTTTCCTCCTGGCGGCGGTAGGCGACGAACATGTATCCGCACTTGCGCCATTCGATGTCGTCGCCGCGGCGATCCCGCCAGGTCGAGAAAATCTCAAGCGAGCGCAGGCAGAGGCGGATTTTGGCCGGGTCGGAGTGGGTCGCCCGGATTCCGCCGATGGCCCCCTTGTTCGATCCTTGGCCGACGCTGGGCATCCGGTCGATGACGAGGACGCGGAGGCCGCTTTCGGCCATGGCCAGGGCGGCCGGCGTTCCGACGCTGCCCGAGCCGATGATGATGACGTCCGCGGAGGACTTAATAGCGGCCACGATCGCCTCCTTCCCGGACCGGCCCCGGCTCGCTGCCGGCGAAGGTTCCCAGCGGGACCTCCATGAACAGCGGCCGCTTCGACTGGTCGAT
>JAAZPG010000099.1 GCA_012797375.1 Acidobacteriota bacterium | reverse complement strand
GCTCAGGCGGAAATAGCCCTCCGCGATGGCGCGGGCCTCGCGGTACGGCTGCTGGAGCACGATCGATTCCATGTAGTACCACGGCACCGCCAGCGCGGCGCCGATGATCAGCACCACCGCCAGGCCGAACAGGAACCGGACGAGCGTCCACCAGGCGAATCCTCCGGCCCCGATCCGAACCATATCAAGGGCGACGATCGAAAACGAAAGCAGAAGGTTGAAGGCGATCGAGCCGCGGACCCAAAGCCGGGTCTTGGTCCGGCCATAGAAGGCCGCCGCTTCCTGGTCCGCCCGCGGCAGGAAACCCCAGAGCGGCGCCAGCGCATACGCCCGGTCGGCGGCGATGTTGCGCTCGCGCTCCAGAACCGCGTCCGTTTCCGGAAATCCCGAGCCGCCTTTCCGGAAGACATACCGGAAACGACGGCCCTCGGCCGCGGACCGGATAAGCAGGAAGGAATCGCCGCCGCAGGTGATCCCCCCGGCTTTCAGCCACCAGGCCTTGGGCGTCGGCGAGAGGACCTCGAGAACGTCGCCGGCGGGCAGGAACTCGTCACTCATCACGTCGTCCCTCGGCCCCTTGTCGAAGCGGAGACCCAAAAGGGACAAGGGGAGGCTTCCGACCGCTTCCCCCGAAGAGAGGTTGATCACGAGCCGGACAATCCCCTCGATCGCGCCGGCCAGGGCGAAAAATCCCAAGCCTGAGGGAATGACCGGTCCGAACCGCCCGCCCGGGGTTCCGAAGATCTGGAGGAAGAAGAGAAAAGCCGGCGGCCCGGCGGCCAGCGTTTCCAGGAGGGCTGAATAGAGCGTCGCCCGCCCCGGGTCGAATTCGAGGGTTTGAGCCAAGCGTTCCTGAAAAGGACGGGGGAGAAATCCCAACAGAGCCTGGCCGCCCAAAGCCAGGTTTTTTTTGCGCGTCCGGATCCGTTCCCTCCGGAGGCCGGCCAGGAAGTCTTTCTCGGCTGCGTCCCCCCACTCGACGGCGATGCGCGTGACGTTGCCCGCCTTCCATGGCTCCAGCCCGTAGATCCATTCTCGGCCGGCGGAGCATGTTTCGGTCATCACCTCGAACAGATCTTCTCCGATCCGGACCGCCGTCCCTGGATGAGGAGCCGTCCGGGGGGAGCCTTCGACCCGGGGCCTCATCTCCGGATGGGGATGAGGAAGGCGGATCTCACGGATGTTCGATTTCATCGGAATGCCGAAAGACACTATATCCCCGGCTTTCGCGGGGTGTCAACGAGCGGCCCCGATCCGGACGGCCGGGGGGGATCAAACCGCGGAACGGCTTCCGGCCGCGAAGGTTGGACGGCCGGAAGCCGCCCGCTTATCGGAACAAGGGAAGGCTCCGGGAGCCTCCCCGGCGGCCTTTACATCCGGTTGACCCGGATCGATCCGTTGGTCGTTTCGAGCTCGATGGAGGGGCCGCCTCCGCCGATTTGACCCTCGATCCGGTGGCGGGAAGAAATCGTGCCCTTGATGGTGACGGGAAAGTCGACGGTGATCGATCCGTTCGTCGACCGGGCCCGAAAGTCGGCGTTGACCTCGCCGCCCAGGCGCAGATTGACCGACCCGTTGGTCGTGTCCGCCCGGATATCGCTTCTCACCTCGTCCAGCTCCAAGTAAATCGAGCCGTTGGTCGTGTCGGCCGAAACCGATCCCCGGAGGTTGCGGGCGCGGATGGTCCCGTTGGTCGTCGCCAGGACGATCCGGCCGTCCCCGCCCTCCATCCGGATGTCGCCGTTGGTCGTGCCGGCTTTGACATCGCCGAAGCCGCCCGAAAGCTCAATGTCGCCGTTGGTTGAGCGGATCATCTCGAGGATGACCCCGGCGGGGACTTTCACCTCGTAATTCACCTTCACTCGAACATTGCGGAACCGCTCATAAACCGTGTCCACCCGGACGTCCGAGCCGGGGGTTTCGACCTCGATCCTCACCCGGTCCAAGTCGTCTTTCCGGCGGGAGGCGATTTTCTGGGCCGTAATCTCGACTTCGTTCCGGTCCCAAGTCGTCACCCGGACATACCCGTTCGTGTTTTTCAAGGCGAATCGGTCTCCCGCCTTTAGGGGAAGGGTTTTCGAGAACGATTCGGTGTGCTTCGATCCATCGAAAAAATCACCGAAGCCGCCGTCCATAAAATCACAGGCGGCGCCGGCGGCGACGGTGATCGCCAGGAATACGCCCGCCAGGCCGGCGGCGAATTTTGATTGTCCGCTCATGTTCGATCCTCCTCCGAGACGTTCACCGGAAAAGACGCATTTCGGGTGAAAAAGGTTCCCCGGGGAGAAAACTCAGATTTTCAGGGCGGGAAAATCGAAGTCCGTCAGCGATTCCTGGGGAATCCCAAAATGGTTCCCTTGAAGGTAATGGACGCCGCAGCCGGTCAAGAACTTGGCGATTTCCGGCCGGTCGACATGCTCGGCGACGACCTTGATGCCGTTGGACCGGCAATACTCAACCACGATCCGGATCAGGTGCTTGGCCTTTTCGTCGTGGAGGCACTTCCGGGTCAAGCTGCCGTCGATCTTCAGGATGTCCATCGGGAGCTGGATCAAGCGGCTGAGATTGGAATATCCCGCTCCGAAGTCGTCGATGGCGATCTTGCAGCCGTTGGCCCGGGCCCGCTCGAGGAACGACCGGCAGGCCTCGTTCTCGACCAGCTCTTCCCGCTCGATGATCTCAAGAATCAGCCGCTTGTTCAAGGCCGGAGCGTCCTTGAGATAAGCAAAGAGGGATTTCTCGAACTCCGGCATCAAGAGATCCTTGAACGTCACGTTCAGGGAAACGTCGCAGGGCGTCTTCTGCAGGGCCGTAAAGGCCTCCTTCAACATGAACTCGGTGATGTCCGAATCGAGGCCGGTCGAGGTGGCCAGGGGGAGGAAAGGGCTGGGCGAGACGTAAAAGCCGTCCTGGTCGCGCAGCCGGAGGAGGCTTTCAAACCAGACCACTTCCCCGGTGCGGGTATCGATGATCGGCTGAAAATAAGCCCGGCATGTCTTCCCCTCGAGATTCCGGGTCAGGGTGCTGTACAACTTCAGGGAATCATAAGCCGAATCCCGGACGCTCTC
>JAAZPG010000098.1 GCA_012797375.1 Acidobacteriota bacterium | reverse complement strand
GACCGGCGGGATGAACTCCGGCTGTCCGGGTTCATGTTCCTTTCCGACATTAAAAGCGCCGTTGACGGCGGCGAGGAGCTTATCGTTGTCGACGGGCTTCACGAAGTACCGAAAAATTCCATAAGTCCTCAGGGTCTCGGTTTTATAGATCGGATCCTTATAAGTTCCGGTAACGATGATCACTTGAGTGCGGCCGAGTGAATCCGACCGGATTCTCTGACAAAGCTCAAACCCATGGATTTTAGACAACATCGGTTCGAGCAGAACGACGTCCGGCTTGAGAGCCGAGTACTGATCCCACCCGGCTTGGCCGTCTCCGGCGATGGCGACTTCAAAGCCGTAATTCGTCAGAAGCTCAGAAACCCGGGTCGTGTCCTTCATGTCATAATCGACGATAAGAACTTTTTTCTGCATCATCCGCGCCTTTTTCCCGAAGATCGGATATCCCGGACCCATATCGTGCTCATGGGATATCCTCCATTGCTTACATATATTTCTCTTAGCCTGTTCCGATCAATCACCCTTTGGGGTGAATCTATGGGTGAAAACCTGTTTTTTCTCCCCTATCGGGGCCGTTTCAAGCGGGGAAAAATCTAATTTTGCGGGAATGACGCAAAATTACGCGGAAATAACAAGCCCAGTTCAACGCCCGCGGCACTCCCCGGCCGCCCTGCGCCGCGAAAAGCGCAGAGAAAACCGAGGACAAGGGGATCGGATCGAGGCCTTCAGGCCGTGGTCCCGCAAAACCGCCGGTTATCCGCGAAGAAAATCCGCAGCCGCCGGGAAATCGTGAAGATGACCCGTCGATCCGGAGCGGCCTCGCGCGCGGAACGCTCGGATCCAAGCGAATCCGCGCAGGACAATCATCCGGCCGGGAGGCATCGCGACGGCGTTCTCGACGACCGGCCGGAAAAATACATCTTCCCGCTCAATGCGGTTCTCCAATCGTCCGGAAAGGAAGAAAAGGAGGAAATTGCGCCCAAGCGAAAAACGTCCGTTCCGGACGTCCGGGCGGATCATCTCCCCCGCGCTCAAGGCGGTCGAAGAACGGCTGGAATACCGGATTTCCCCCCGGCATAAATCGATCTCTGCTTAAGATTCGCGGCGAATGAATTATAACATTATAAATCATTGACATGCAAAATATTAACATAATAAGATAAGCGCCTTGTTCGCCTTGATTCGGCGGACGGCCACGTGAAAACGTGATTGGAAATATGAATCCTGGAATTGAAGGAGACGAACAACATGAAAAAACACATCATGCTCGGCATTTGCTTCCTGCTTCTCCTCACGAATCTCCAATTCGGACAAATCCTGGGCAACGGCAGGCTGCTCTTTCAAAGCCCGGAGAAAATCCGCTGGACGCAATGCGCCTTCACGCCCGACGGCAGGCTCTGGGTCGTCTGGGTCCCCGGCACGACCAACGCCAACAGCGGCGGACCGATCTGGGTCGGGACCTACGATGGGACGACGTTTTCGACACCAATCAACATGACCGGCAGCTTGGCCATCAAGGCCAACCGTCCCCATATCACCACTTCGTCCAAAGGGCACGTTCTCGTGGCCTGGGGAGTCGTCGCCACCAGATCCACATACTTAAGAATCTGGGATCCCAAGACAAAAATCTGGGGCCCGATTGAGACGGTGGCCTCCAACTACGGCGGCGACGAACCCATCGCCCAGATGGACAACGCCGGCAACATCCACGTCTTTTTCACCGACGAGGCGGGAGGGGTCGTCTTCGCCCGTTCCAAGATCAATGGGGTTTGGGATAACATCGCGATCTTGAACCAGAGCCGCGGCAAGCAGGGTTCGCTGGTCATCGGGCCGGACGGCAAAGTCCATGCCGTCTGGATCGAAAAAGACCCGGACTCGACCTATCAAAATTATTATGCCACCCGGACGATCTCGACCGCTTGGGAAACAAGGGTCGCCTTGCCGAAAACCCCGACCAATTCCAATCACCCCTGGATCTCCATCGGCTCGAACAATGCCCCGATCGTCTGCTACCAGGATGTTCCGCCGGCGGAAAACGGATGCGAAATCTATGTCCTGCCGATCGGCGGAACACCAGTCAGAGTCATCCCCTTCGCCATGCAGCATTTCGGGCGGGTTGTCGTCGACAGCAAGAACGACATCCACGTCGTATGCCAGACCGGCGGCGGCGACTTCGGCAGCGGCTTCCGCTATACCAATAATGTCGGCGGGATCTGGAAGCCGTTCCAAACCTTCCCGGCGCTCTATCCCAAGGTTCACGGCCTGGCGGCCGATTCCCTGGGGAATGTGGCCGTGACCCAGTCCTCCTACACGACGTCAGGAACCGACCTCTGGGTGTATTCCCTGAATCCGATTGAGCGGGTTGATATGCCGACGGCCGATTTCACATTCTCCCCGGCCAGCGGATATCCGCCGCTGGCGGTCGACATTCAAGCCGTCCCCGCCTTTAGTCCGAACGGCTCGGAAGTCAGCTATGCCTGGACGTTCAGCGACGGCGGATCCGCGGCCGGCCGTCAGACGTCCCATGTGTTCGAAACTCATGGCATGCACACGATCACGCTGAAGATCACCGACAATCTCGGACGGATGGACGAAATCGGCAAAACGATCGAGGTGAAGAAAACCGATCCGCAGATCCCCCTCAACGCCGAGCTCACGATCGTCATCGGCTCGGTGCGGAGAAATCTGAGCATCACCTACTCCCTCGCTTGGCGGATCAATCCGGCCAATACCCCGGCCCACATCAAGGGGTATGCGATTTACATGAAGGAAGGCGACGGGGAGTACGCCCCGATTCTGACGGTCTCGCCGAGCACGTTTGATTCCTCGTTCACCTTCACCGATCTGAAGGTGAAGAGGTATTTCGCCGTCAGTACCCTGGGCTACGGCGGCACGGAAAGCGCCAAGGTGTATTTCCAGTAAAGAAACG
>JAAZPG010000097.1 GCA_012797375.1 Acidobacteriota bacterium | reverse complement strand
GATCGAGAGTCCCTTCAGCGAGGAGGATTTCGCGCTGGTGAAGTTGAAGCCCAGAAAGCGGAGGTCCTCCATCAGCTCCATCGTCAACCGGCCCGCGGCGGCGTTCACTCCGGCCCCGAGGCCGAGGCGGGGGGAGAGCTGGAAGGCCGCGGCCAAGTGGAAGGTCCGCAGAAGGCCCGTTTGGGTGAAGCGGATGGTATAGAGACGGGCTTGGTTTTCGTTGTCGTACACCTCGGCCCCCGGGCGGTCGTAAATCTCCGAGAGAAAAACGCCCGCGGCGAAAGCGAACCGGCCGGCCCGGAGGGAAACGACGGCGTGATCGCCGGTGAACGAGCTTCCCCCGATGGGCGAGGAGGCGATCAGCAGGCCTGAATTGACCGGGCCGTATCTCATCGCCGTGGCCCACTGGAAGGAGCCGCCCAGCGAAACGGTTGCCTTGGGAAGGGTGAGGAGCAGGGCCGGGTTGGCCGACGTGGACGAGGCGTCCGTCGCCCAGGCGAAGACCGTATGCCCGCGGCCGGCGGCGGCGGCTCCGGCATAGGGAAAAGAGTTCCAGGTCCGGAAGGGCGCCTCGTCGGTGTATTGGCCGGGATGGAATTGCCCCGGCAAGGGGAGGACGGCGGCGGGAATCAGTCCGATGAGGATGAGGAAGAGCTTCCGGGGCCGCCGTTTCATTCCATTCCTGAGTATAATGCCCCCTCTCTCCCGAATGCAACCGGCCGTCGGGGCCGCGGCCGTCCTTTGATCACTCGGCTGATAGGCGTTTGAACCAGCCGGCCAAGGCGGCCTTGTCCATGCCTCCGACTTCCTTGTGGCGGATGAATCCTTTCCGGTCGATGATGAACGTCGTCGGAATGTACGGTCCCGGGTCGAACGCCTGGACCAGGCGCTCGTCGGCGAGGGCGACGGGGTAGGTCATTTTGAATTTTTCGACGAAGTCCCGGAGCCGGGCGGTCGGAAGATCATCGACGGAAAAGCCGATGATTTCCAGGCCCTTGTCCTTGTTTTCCTCGTAGAAGGCGGCGAAATCGGGGATTTCCGCCCGGCACGGCGGACACCAGGTCGCCCAGAAATTGATGATGAGGATTTTCCCCTTGTAAACCGCCGAATCCAGGACGGCGCCGTTGAGGTCGGTCGCGGAAAAAGCGGGGGCCGGCGTCCCTGGGGAGGGCGTCTGGGCTGCGCAGCCGGTCCCGGAGAAGAGAAGAGTTCCGGCGATCAAGGCCGCGGAAAGAATGGTTTTCATATTACATTTCCTTTATATAATCGAACCATTATATATTATCCCCGGCCGGCGGAAAAATCAAGCCTCCGGGCCGGCGCCCAAAGAACCCGGCCGGCCGGAGCGGGAAAGCCGTGAAAGCGGCCGCCGGTTTATCCCGGTCTTGAAATCCGGGCGAAAAAAAGGGGGGCCGGAACGGCCCCCCCCTGGTTTGATCGCTTCTTTCCGTTCAGCGGGCGGTCACTTTTTTCAAGAGGCGGTCCCAATTGCGGTCAACTTCGGCCTGGATGGCCGCGATGGCTTCCGGCTTCAGATGGCGGAACCGGCCCTGGAGCTTGAGATACTCATCGATCGATTTCTTGTTCTGGATCTTGAAGTTGAGCGTGTATTTCTCGCCGTCCTCGACTTCGTAAAGCGGGAAATAGGAGGTCTGGACGGCCAGCCGGGCCAGCTTCACGGCGTCCTCGGGACGGCTTTTCCAACCGGTCGGGCAGGGGGCGAGGACGTGGATGAACTTCGTCCCCCGGATATTCTTGGCCTTGACGGCTTTCTTGTACAGGTCCTCCGGATAGGCGATCGAGGCCGTGGCCTGGTAAGGAATCCGGTGGGCGGCCATAATGGCGTCGATGTCCTTCTTGGGCTGGTCCTTCGGGAATTTGACCGGCGTTGTCGTCGTCCAGGCCCCCGTCGGAGTGGCCGAGGAGCGCTGAATGCCGGTGTTCATGTAGGCCTCGTTGTCGTAGCAGACGTAGAGGATGTCGTCATTGCGCTCGGCCGCGGCGCTGAGCGACTGGATCCCGATGTCGAACGTTCCGCCGTCGCCGGCCCAGGCGATGACCTGGGTCTCGGTGTCGCCGATCATTTCCAGGCCGGCCTTGACGCCGGTGGCCGTCGAGGCGGCGGTCTCGAACGCGCAGTGATAAACGGGGATGCCCAGACAGGAATAGGGGAACGGCCCGTCGATGACGGCCCAGCAGCAGGCCGGAATGCAGATGGCCGTCCTCTTGCCGAAGGCCTTGAGGACGTATCGGAGGGCGAGGTTGGCCCCGCACCCCTGGCAGGCGAGATTGCCCGAACCGACGAGCTCCTCCGTCGGGAGAGTCAGCGTCATCTTTTTTTGTTTGCTCATTTTTTGACTCCGATCCAGTTGATCTCCTCGGCGGGCTTGTCCTGACGGCGGACGATGTCCACGATCTCGCGGAAAGAGGCGGCCATGATGTCGCGGCCGCCCAGCCCGGCGATGAAGCCGAAGACCGGGGCGGAGGAGCCGGATCCGTTCAGGGCCGATTTGACTTCCTGGCAGAAGATGCCGTGATAGCCGTAAGAGATGTTCCGGTCCAGACCCGCGATCTTGGACGCCTTGGCCAGGACCCGCCGGACGGCGTCGAAGGGGAACGGCCGGAACATCCGGATCCTGAAATTGCCGATCTTGATCCCTTCCTTGCGCATTTCATCGACCGCGACCCGGGCGGTGAAACCGGCCGTGCCGGAGGTGACGAGAATGATCTCGGCGTCGTCGCACAGGTACGGCTCGACGGCCTCCAGCCGGCGGCCGAAGATCTTCTCAAACTCCCGGCCCGTCTCGTCGAACAGGGCCGGGACCTTTTCCATGTCCTTTTGAAGCTTGTAGCGGAGCTCGAAGTAATGTTCCGGCCCGGTCAGGCCGTCGAAGGCGCAGGGCGCGTCCGGCGTCAGCCGGGCGTACGGTTTATAGGGGGGGAGGTAGGCGTCGACCTTGTCCTGCTCGGGAATGTCGACGACTTCGTAGGCATGCGAGAGGGCGAAGGCGTCGAGGACGACCATGGCCGGGATGCCGATCGCTTCGGCGATCTTGAAGGCTTGGATGGTGGTGTCGACGACTTCCTGGTTGCTCGAGACGTAGAACTGCATCCAGCCGGTGTCCCGCTGGCTGAGGCTGTCGTTCTGATCCGTCCAGATCGACCAGCCGGGGGCCATGGCCCGGTTGATGTCGCCCATGACGATCGGCAGCCGTCCGCCCGAGGCCCAATGGAGCAATTCATGCATCAGGGCCAGGCCCTGGGCCGATGTCGCGGTGAACGTCCGGGCCCCGGCGATGGACGCGCCGATGCAGGCGGCCATGGCCGAATGCTCGGATTCGACCTTGATGAACTTCGCTTGGAGCGTTCCGTCGGCGCACATTTCCGAAAGCAGCTCGACGACCTGGGTCTGCGGGGTGATCGGGTAAGCGGAGATGACCTGGGTTCTGGAGAGCATCGCCCCGTAGGACAGGGCGTGATTGCCCATGATGACTTTTCTCATTTCCGTTCCTCCACCATCACGATGCATTTCATCGGGCATTCCGCGGCGCAGATCCCGCATCCCTTGCAATAATCGTAGTCGACGGCCGGAAACTCGTTCTCGATCACGATCGACATGTCGGGACAGAATTTCCAGCAGATCCCGCACTGGGTGCACTTTTCAAGATGGATCTCCGGCCGGATGTTCCGCCAGGAGCCCGTCTTGTTCCAGAGCATCGAGCCTTGGGACATGGGCATTTGGGGGAAGTCCCGGGCGGATTCGTACACGATCTTTTTGGCGTCTCTTTTTTTAGACATGTCCGTTTTCCTCAGACAATCGCCCCGGCCGCTTCGTACGCCTCGGCGGCGGCTTTCTGGTTGGCCTCGGGCTTGATCGCGATCGCCTCGGCGATCGCCCCGAGCAGGGACTCGAGCTTCGCGAAGCCGAACACCCGGATGACCGCCCCGACGATCGCCGTGTTGACGATCGGCGCGGCCAGGGAGCCGAGCTTGTTGGCGACGGCGATTTTAGTCGCGTCGATCGTGGTGACCTTGAACTTGTCCGGGAATTTGAAATGCTCGGCCGGCTTGTCGCTGTTGATCAGGATCCGGCCGCCGGCCTTGAGGCCGTCGGTGACGTCGATGGCCTCGACCAGCGTGGGATCGACGACGATGACATGGTCCGGCGCGTAGATTCGGCTTTTGTCGTAGATGGGCTTGCCGTCGATGCGGATGAAGGCGACGACCGGCGAGCCGCGGCGCTCGACGCCGAACTCGGGGTAGGCTTGGACGTAGTTGCCCTCCTTGGCGAGGGCGTCGGCCAGGATTTTCGAGGCGACGACCGTGCCTTGGCCGCCCCGGCCGTGAAAACGGATTTCGACCATCTTTCAACTCCTTTGAACGAGGTTCCGATGGGCAGGATTAATCAAGAGTGGATTAGTTTAGGCCGGAGCGGCCGAATCTGTCAAGAGAATGAATTGGTTGGACGGGGGAGAGGCTTTAAAACAGCCGAAGCGGCCGTTCCCCTTTTTCGGTATAATGGCCCCGTGAATTCCACCGGTCCGTTTCCGCGGAACCCGCCCGGCCCGAAATCATCCGCCCGTCTTTTCCTGGCCCTGTTTCTTCTTGGAGCGGCCGTCCGGGCCGTCGATGTCTTTCGGCCGGACGACGGCCGCGTCCGGGAATCGTGGCGGGAATGCGATTACGCGGCCGTCGCCCGGAATTTCCACCGGGAGGGAATGAACATCCTCCGTCCCCGGATCGACTGGCGGGGGGGCGGGCCGGGCTTCGCCGAGATGGAGCTCCCGGTCCTTCCCTGGGCCATGGCCGCGCTTTACAAGGTTTTCGGCCTCCACGAGGAAATCGGCCGCGGCTTGGCGTGGCTCGTCTCGCTTCTCATGCTTTTGGTCTTTTTCGCCCTGGCCCGGCGCCTTCTCCGGCCTCCCGGGGACGCGGCGGCCTCTCTCTTTTTCGTTTTGAGCCCCTTGGCCGTCCGCGTCTCCAACGCCCTCCAACCCGAAGGATTGATGCTTCTTTTCCTCCTCGCCGGGCTTCTTCATTTTCTCCGCTGGCTCGACGGAGGCGCCCGGCCGTCTTATTGGATCTCGATCGCCGCGACGGCGGCCGCGATCCTGGTCAAAGCCCCGGCCGTCCATATCGGGATCCTGTTCGCCGGCTTGCTTCTCTGGAAGAAAGGGCCGAGGGCCTTCCTCCGGGCGGAGACCTGGCTCTTTGGCGTCCTGGCCCTGGCCCCGGCCGCGGCCTGGTACGCCCATGCCCACGGGCTCTACCTGTCCTTCGGAAATTCCCTCGGACTCAGCGACGAGACGCATTGGATCGGGCTCGATCTTTTGCGGGCGCCGCGAACCCTGTTTTCGCTTCTCCTCGGCGCCGCCCGGACGGAAGGCCTTTTCGTCTGGACGCCGGCCGGGGTGCTCTTTCTCGGGGCTCTTCTTTTGTCCCCAAAGCGGGAGGAAGCGCGGGGGATCATTCTCTGGTGGCTGGGAGCGGTCGGCCTCTTTTACCTGGCCGCTCTCCGGACGGTCGGCGACGCCTGGGCCGCTTACTATCACGTCATCGCCGTCCCCCCGGCGGCCCTGACCGTCGGGGCCGTGACGGCCCGGTCGGCCAGACATCGTCTCTCGTCCCGCCGGGACCGGTTCCGGGGGATCGTTCCGGCCGCCGGCCTGCTGGCTGTCTTCGGCGCCGAGGCCGTCCTGGTCGTCCACGAATTCCATCCCCGGGACTACGTTTCCCTTTACTCGTGCTCCGCGCCGTTTGCCGCCGTCATTCCGGAGGGAGACTTGATCCTGGCGACCGGCGGACCGGCCCGGGACGAGACGGGCCGGCCGGTCGCCTACAACGCGTCCTATTTTTTCTACTGGCTGGACCGCAAGGGCTGGAACATTCCCCGGGAGGCGATTTCGCCGGATGAGGTCCGCGCCTACGCCCGAAAGGGAGCCCGTTTTTTCGTCTCTGAAAAAGACGTCTTGGATGCGGCGCCGGGATTGGAAGCCCGGCTCAGGGCCGCTTTCCCGGCGGCCGCGGAATGCCCGGCGGCGATTCTCTTCAGGATCGAGGACTCCGGCCCCGCTCCCGACCGGATTTCTAAATAGATTCCAAGATGTAAAACGCCGCGAACGCCAGGGCCACGACGATCATCAACGGATGGACGTCCCGGATCTTGCCCCGAACGAACTTGATCAGGGTAAAGACGATGAACCCGAAACCGATGCCGTGACTGATGCTCGCGGTCAGGGGGATGCCGATCAGGATCAGGAACGCCGGAACGGCCTCGTCGAACCGGTCCCACTCGATCTCCCGGACCATCCGCATCATCAAGAACCCGACGAAAATCAAGGCGCCCGCGGTAATGGGATAGACGAGGAAATCGGCGCCGGGGAGAGTGAAGCCGGCCTTGGCGAATTGGGCGTAGTGATCCCCGGCCGGAATGGCGATTCCGCCGCCGACCATCCCGATGACGGGGGAAAAGAACGCCGCGGCGACGAAACAAAGGCCGGCGACAATGGGCATCAGCCCGCTCCGGCCGCCTTGGGCCACCCCGGCCGCCGACTCGATATACGTCGTAATGGAACTTGAACCGAAGAGACCGCCAAAGGCGGCGCCCAAGGAATCGACGGCCAGGATTCCCTTGATTCCCGGGACCCGTCCATCCTTTTCCAGGAAGCCGGCCTGGTCGGCGATGGCGACGACCGAGCCCATGGTATCGAAGAAGT